>JALUDK010000250.1 GCA_027044005.1 Acidilobaceae archaeon
CACATTGACGCTCCTGCCGCCACCCACAGCCACTCCTACCCCTGCCGGGCCCGCGGAGCCCCCGGCCCCTACTGCTACGCCAGCTATATCCGCGCCCATGCCCAGGCTGGCCTGGCTTATTATGTAGACGTTGCCGAAGCCTAGGATCTTGCCTAGCAGGCCCTTCTCAACGACAACGTCGGAGAGCCTGGTGTAGACTATATCCCTTTCAACCTCCTTGAAGAGGCCCTTGAACACCGTCTTTATCCTCCTATCCGTCACAATGTATAGGTGCCTCCTCCTCTTCAACTCAACCCCCAGGAGGCCCAGGAGGGCTAGGCCTATAACGCCCAGGAGGCCGTAGAAGGGGCCGTAGCCCAGCTTCCAGGCGGCTAGAGGTGGCAGGGCCACCACTACTAGGGCCTGGGCTAGGGGGCGCCACGTAACCCTGAAGATGGAGTATAGCAGCACTGGGGCTACGACTAGGATTGCTGTGAGGGCCAGGGGGCCCCAGCCCTCCACCATGGCGGGGGCTAGCCTGCCTAGTAGTGGTAGGTCTTCGAGCCGGGCTGCTAGCCTGCCCCGGTATGCCCATACTAGTAGCGCTGCTAGTATCGTGTAGATCCAGAGTGCCATATCGCTGGCGAACGCTAGGGGGTGTGGCCTTAGCTTGGCCAGTATTCTCTCCCCATGTATCTCACTCATCCCAGTGCACCTCTACAGTCACTACATTATGGCGTTCTGCCTTGGAGGCTATATACTAGACTGCACATTTAAATATATGTCTAGGTTTTGATTTGCATGAATCAATATATTCCCGTGGATTCGATTCAAGACAGACTTAAATCTGAATCACACACGACAAGGGAGTGCATGGGGGGCACGGGTGGATAGGAGGGACTTCCTCAAGGCCAGTGCAGGCCTCGTGGCTGGGCTAGCCCTGGGAGCCGTGGGGGGCTACACCCTTGGGGCATCCAAGCCTGGGGGCGAAGCACGGGTAGGGGCCCAGGCTGGCGGTAAGGGCGGGTCTACCGTTAAGGCCCTCTGGATCTACGTTGGGCCTATAGGTGACTACGGGTGGACACACGCGCACCACATAGCGAAGGAGAAGGTCGCGAAGTACAGCTGGCTAGAGGCGGCCCACCTGGAGAAGGTGCCCGAGACGCAGGCATACGACGTGATCAAGGCCCAGCTAGACCAGGGCGGATATAACGCGGTCTTCGCTACCAGCTACGGGTACATGGAGGCGATCAAGAGGCTCGCACCACAGTACCCAGAGGTCAAGTTCTACCACTGTAGCGGCCCCTGGGAGGAGTTCCGCGAGAACCCCAACGTCTCCACATACTTCGCAGAGTTCTACCAGCTCTACTACCTCAACGGCGTCGCCGCTGGTGCCGTGACGGAGTCATGCAAGCTAGGCTACATACCAGCATTCCTCATACCAGAGGTGGTCAGGCACATAAACGCGTTCGCCCTCGGAGCAATCCACGGGGCCAAGGTAACTGGCAAATGCGGTGGAGGCTCCCAGATAGAGGTCCTAGTAGCCCCGCCGCTCAACAGCTGGTTCGCCCCCGACAAGGCCAAGGCGGCTGCTAAGACCCTAGTAGACCAGTATGACGTGGACGTGCTGGCCTACACCGAGGACTCCACCGCAACCATAGAGGCGGCCGAGGAGTACTGGGCAGAGGGCTCCCGGGTCTACAGCTTCAGCCACTACAGCGACATGACCCAGTACTACAAGAGCCAGGGCAGGGAGCTGAGGAGCCACCTAACGGGGCAGATAGCGGACTGGAGCCCCATATACTACACCCTCCTAGCCACACAGGCCACAGGAGGCTACAGGAAAGTAGACGTATGGGCCAGGCTAGGCGACTACGTCCCCATAAGGTGGAGGAACCCCAGCTCTAGCAGGGCTGGGAGCCCCGAGGGCGCAGTGTACCTCGCCCCGCTCAACAGGGACGCCATACCACCCAGGGCACTGGAGGAGATCATAAGGCTATACGAGGACATGAAGGAGCTCCTATACGAGCCCTTCACGGGCCCCCTAAGGGGTTACCAGATCGACGAGCAGGGTAGGCCCCAGGAGGAGGCTAGGCTGAAGGTGGCCGAGGGGGCCAGGCTAGGCAGAGACGAGCTCTGGTACATGGACTGGTTCCACGAGTCGGTACAGAGGATATAGCGGGCTCCCCGGGGGATCAGCGTTGGAGCCCCTCCTAGAGGCCAGGGACATCTGGAAGGTGTACCCTAACGGTGTCGAGGCAAACCGGGGGGTTAACATAGCCCTCCACCCCGGCACAGTATACGCTCTACTAGGAGAGAACGGGGCGGGGAAGACGACGCTAGTAAAGATACTATCCGGCGCGGAGAAGCCCACAAGGGGGGAGATCAGGCTAAACGGCGCCCCAACACCAGCGACGCCCCGCCAAGCCCACCAAGCCGGGATCTACATGGTGCCCCAGCACCCCACACTCTTCCCAAACCTAACGGTTCTGGAGGACGTTGGTCTAACCCTGAGGATGGCTGGAGCCAGGCTAGACAGGGCCGGGGTTAAGAGGCTCATAGAGGAGGCCTCAGCAGGCTACGGCCTAGCAGTAGACCCTGATGCCAGGGTCGAGAGCCTCAGCGTGGGGGAGAGACAGAGGGTCGAGGTCCTAAAGGGCGTCCTAGTCGGGAGGAAGGTCCTCTTCCTAGACGAGCCCTCAACCCACATGAGCCCCAGCGAGGTTGGGACGCTAGTGGCACTAGCCAGGAGGCTCGCCAGGGAGGGCAGGACGGTAGTCTATATAACCCATAGGATAAGGGAGGCCCTAGATGTGGCTGATAAGATCCTGATCATGAGGAGGGGCAGGCTAGAGGCAATGCTAGACAGAGGGGAGGCCTCCAAGGAGAGGATCCTAGCCGCCATGTTCGGTAGGATACCCGAGAGGCCCAGGCCCGTGGCTACCCGGCCCGGGGACGGGGTTCTTAGGGTGGAGGACCTATGGGTACCCTCCCCCCACGGGGGATGGGCCCTCAGGGGCGTGAGCCTCAGGGTGAGGGCTGGCGAGGTCCTGGGTGT
>JALUDK010000251.1 GCA_027044005.1 Acidilobaceae archaeon
AGTGGAGCACCCCACCTTCGACGATGCGCTCGATGAGCTATACTCAGCCCCAGCCCAGCCAGTGGATACGGGGGAGAGGGAGAGGCTCCTCAGGAGCCTCGAGGAGGCCAGGGAGACGGCGAGGAGATACGCTGAGGAGGCGGAGAAGCTGAGGAGGGCGGCGAGCCTAATACCAAGCATTTATGACGAGGTCCAGTCCATACTGGACTGCGCCGCAGCCGGGGGCCAATGCCCCGGCGTAGACAGGAAGAGGGGTATAATAGAGATCCCGGTTGGGGATACGATTGTCAAGGCCAGGATAGGGGAGACCGTGGACCAGCTGGTCCTCAGGCTATTCAGGGAGGCGGGAGAACTGGAAGCGAAGTCGAGGAGGGCCAGGGAGGCGGAGAAGAGCATAATGGAGAGGCTCGAGGACCTAGAGCTCAAGGTCAAGGCCAGGAGGGTAGCAGCCCTAGCCAGGGCCAGGAGGAGGCAGTGGTACGAGAAGTACCACTGGACCATAACCAGGAGCGGCCTCATAGCAGTGGGAGGTAGGGATGCGGGGCAGAACGAGTCAGTGGTAAAACGCTACCTGGGAGAAAGCGATATATTCATGCACGCAGACATCCACGGCGCCCCAGCGGTGGTGCTCAAGACCGAGGGCCGCGAGCCGACCACTGGAGACCTCATGGATGCAGCGGTGATAGCAGCGGCCTACAGCAGGGCATGGAAGGCTGGGCTAGGCCACGTCCAGGTATACTGGGTCCACTCCAACCAGGTCTCAAAGAGCCCGCCTACAGGAGAATACCTGGCCCGGGGAGGCTTCATAATCAGAGGCAAGAAGAACTACCTCCCCCCAGTCAGGACAAGGCTATACCTGGGCCTGGCACAGGACCAGGACGGGGCCCCATACATACTAGCCGGCTCGAGGGAGGCGGTAGAGCCAAGGGTGCTGGCATACCTAGAGCTGGAGCCCGGCGACCTTAAGGTCGAGGAGGCTGCTAGGAGGATCAAGCAGGAGCTAGCGAAGACCCTACCCAGGGATGCGAGGCACATAGCACTAGGCCTACCCGAGGAGGAGGTGGCGCAGAGGCTGCCGGGCAGGATCAGGATACTATCAGCTAGGAGGGGCAGGGCAACCCCAACCCAAGCCTAAGACTGCCCGGGGAACCTCCCACTCCTCACATCACTAGCATACTCCTTGACAGCCTCGAGTATGAGGCTCCACGCATCCCTGTACCTCTTAGCAAACGGCGGGCTCTCCCTTGCCAGGCCTATCACGTCATGGAGTACTAGGACCTGGCCGTCGCAGTAAGGCCCAGAGCCTATGCATATTGTAGGGATCGAGAGCTTATCGGTTATACTCCTAGCCACGTCGGGGCTCGTGTACTCTATCACCAGGGCGAATGCGCCAGCGGCCTCAAGCTCCACGGCGCTCCTAACCAGCTCTCTAGCCTCCGCCTCACTCCTACCCTGCATCCTGTACCCGCCCAGGGCTAGGTAGCGCTGGGGTGTTAGGCCTATGTGGCCCACCACCGGTATGCCAGCATTGACGATCGCCCTAACCCTATCAGTGTACTCGCTACCCCCCTCGAGCTTCACAGCCTCCGCTCCAGCCCTAGCCAGGGCTATGGCGGACTCCACCGCCCTCGAGCTACTAGGCTCGTAGCTCCCAAAGGGCATGTCACCGACAACCATGGCCCTCGGCTTGGCCCTCGCGACGGCCCCGGTATGCCTCACCATATCCTCCAGCCTAGCCTGCAATGTGGATTCGTAGCCCAGCACAACCATAGCCAGGCTATCGCCAACCAGGATCATGTCGACACCAGCCTCGTCCACGATCCTAGCAGTAGGGTAGTCGTAAGCCGTGATCATCACGATCCTACCCGTTCCCTTCATCTTGAGGATCTTCCTAACAGTAACCTTACCCACGCCAAGAACCACCAAGGAGGAGGGGCTACTATGGATTCCACTATAAAACCCGGGTCCATGCAAGCATATACGAGGACGGTGACCCGGCATGGTTGCAGAGGGAGATCCAGCCCCAGACTTTGAGGCCAAGGCCCACACAGGCGAGACGGTCAGGCTATCCGACTACAAGGGCAGGATCGTGGTCCTCTACTTCTACCCCAGGGCGATGACCCCCGGGTGCACCCGGGAGGGCGTAAGGTTTAACGAGCTATACGAGGAGTTCCAGAAGTACGGCGCTGTAGTCCTGGGCGTGTCGACCGACCCGGTAGAGAAGAACAGGAAGTTCGCGGAGAAGTACGGCTTCAAGTTCCCCCTGCTGAGCGACGAGAAGGGGGAAATAGCGGAGAAGTACGGGGTACTAGAGTCCAGGAAGAGTGGGGCGATAGCGGCAAAGAGGACAACCTTCATAATAGATAAGAACGGGGTAATCAGGAGGATACTAAAGAACATAAGACCAGCGGAGAAGCACGCCGATATGGCGCTAGACGAGGTCAAGAAACTAGCAGGGGAAAGCTAGGCCAAAGTAGCCCCCAGGACCTGAACGGGCAAGTACACAAAAATATAAGCCTCACCCTCCATTTTCTCTAACAGCTATTAGAGGGTGGGTAAGATGGAGACATGGAAGGTCCTAGTAGCAATAGGGGGCCTACTAGCACTACTAGCGGGCCTCGCAAGCATAGCGACGGGGACACCGCTAGCGCAAACCCTCTTCGGAGTCACCCTAGTAGAAGGGTCGATAGTAAGAGTCATGGGTGTGATAGGCCTAGTAGGAGGCCTCACATCACTATACTCGCTACGAGACGGCAACCCTAAGCTGGGGCTGGTAGGAGGCGTGCTAGGGCTACTCGCACCATGCGGCCTCTCCATACTGGCAGTGATAGGAGGCGTGTTGGGTATGGGAGGGGCCAGCCAGCGGTAGCGGCCTAGAGTGTTATGTGGATCCCCAGCACCTCTATAACTACAAAGTATATTATTAGGAGGATGGCTCCGAATGGCACGCCTAGCCTCGCCCACTCCTTCATGGTTATCTTGAGCCTGCCAGCCGCCACAATATTCGGGATATTCCCAGGGA
>JALUDK010000252.1:0-2484 GCA_027044005.1 Acidilobaceae archaeon
CACTAGAGTACTACCGGGGGTCGGGGGAGGCGGCAGCCTCGGGGCTACTCCTCCTAGTATACCTAGCGACCGGGAGTATGGCCATGAGGAGGGCTGCTAGAGTGTTCGAGGAGGCAGGGTGATGGAAGAGGACCTACCCGCGCCCGGGGAGCTGGACAGGGTGCTAGTGAACCCGAAGAGGTTCATGATAGCAACGATACTATACCTAAGGGGCCCAACAACCGTGGCGGCACTACAAAGGATACTAGACATCTCCTGGGGAGACCTGGACAGGCAGCTGAGGACCTTGAAGAGCCACGGGTACGTGAGGACTAGGAAGGTCCCGACCCGCGAGGGATTGAGGACCATAGTGGAGCTAACCGGTCTGGGTAAGGAGAAGTATGAGGCTACCCTAGAGCTCCTAGACAAGATAATAGGGAGGGCTAGGGGAAGCCAGGGCCCCGGGTAACGCTTATAATGTATCATATACTATTACGTATATTGTAAAGGCTTGTATGTCCAGGTGGGGGGTTATGGCTAGGATCCTGATCATAGGCGGGGACGCAGTCGAGGCCCTAGAGATATTCTACCCCTACATGAGGCTCAAGGAGGAGGGCTGGAAGGTGGACGTGGCGGCGCCGACGAGGAAGCCACTAAACACCGTTGTACACGACTTCGAGGAGGGATGGGAGACCTACACGGAGAAGCCAGGCTACAGGTTCCCCTGGACCACGAAGGCCCTCAAGGACGTGGACCCAGAGAAGTATGACGGCCTAGTAATACCCGGGGGCAGGATGCCAGAGTACGTCAGGGTCCAGGCGGGGGAAGACGTTGGGAGGATCGTGAGGCACTTCATGGAGAAGGGGAAGCCAGTAGCAGCTATATGCCACGGCCCCCAGATACTAGCCGCCTTCGGTCTCCTCAAGGGCAGGAGGCTCACCAGCTACATAGCGGTGAAGCCCGAGGTGGTCAACGCCGGGGCGGAGTGGGTCGACGAGGAGGTTGTGGTAGACGGCAACCTAGTAACATCTAGGGCATGGCCCGACAACCCGGCGTGGATGAGGGAGTTCATAAAACTCGTCAAGAAGTACACGGGGGAGGCCTAGAGGCCCCCGGCGTCAAGCACCTCCTGCGCAGCCGCCAGCGAGGCCCCCATTTTTACCCTGTACCCGAGCCTGGCCAGACTTCTCTCCACCGCCGCCAGCACCGCTACCACGTAGCCCGGGCTGGCCTCCCCCATGTGGCCTATCCTGAATATCCTCCCCTTTAACGAGCCTAGCCCTCCGGCGAGCTCCACTCCCCTTTTCCTGGCCTCAGCGTAGAGGCGGCTCCACTCCACGCCCTCTGGCAGGTGGATCGCTGTTACTGTATCAGCCCTCCAGCCCTCCTTCGCAACCAGCTCCAGGCCCAGCGCCTCCACGCCGGCCCTGACAGCCTCTGCCAGGACTTGGTGCCTCCTGGCCCTAGCCTCCATCCCCTCCCTGTGGATTCTCTTGAGCGAGGCGTGGAGGCTCCTCACCAGTGTGACGGCTGGGGTTATGTAATAGTTCCTGGTGGATTCCATCTCCTTTAGGAGCTTGGGTATGTTGAAGTAGAGGCTGGAGTCCCCAGCCAGCTCCAAGCCGCTCCTATAGGCTACTATACCTAGGCCCGGCGGGGTGGAGAGGGCCTTCTGGCTTCCCGTGAACACTATGTCAACCCCCCAGTTGTCTACGTCTATCATCATACCACCGGCGCTCGCCACGGCGTCTATCACGGTGAGGACGCCCATCCTCCTGGCTATGGAGACTAGCTCCCTCAGCGGGTTGGCCACGCTCGTCGAGGTATCAACATGCTGGAACAATACCACGTCATAGCCATCGCCGAGCAGCTCCTCGAGCATAGAGCCGGTGAACCCCTCCCCAAGGGGCGCCTCCACACTGGTAACCACGCCCCCCAGGAGGCGGGCCCCCTCCTCGAGGTACCCGCCAAAGTGGCCAGTCTTGAGGACGAGAACCCTCCGCCCCCTGACCCCGGCCATCCTGAGGGCCAACTCCATAGCGGCGGTGCCACTACCCGGGATAAGCACGACCCCACCAGAGTTGAATAGCCTCTTAAGCATATCCAGGGTCTCAGCGTGGATCTCCTCGAACTCGGGGGATACATGGTTCAACACGGGCCGAGCCGACTCCAGTAGGATCCCCGCCTCCACAGGGGTGGGGCCAGGAGTGGCCAGTATATCGTCTAGGACCACGAGCACCACCCAGATATGGAGTTCCACAGGTGCAAGGCTTTAACTTCATATGCCCACACAGGTGGGCGGTGAGTCACAGTGGATGATGAGAGGGCCGAGGCGATGGACTGGGAGGGCCCTGCCTCCTATAGGGAGTGCGGTGGTGGTAGGAAGAAGAAGCGGGGTTGACGCTTATATTCCCCCCATGCCCCAGGTGTTGAGTGCGAGGTGTATGATGGGGATGTCAGCCGTACCACACCCGACTAACGCGGTCCTAATCGGTAGGAAGCCCG
>JALUDK010000252.1:2494-3020 GCA_027044005.1 Acidilobaceae archaeon
GCCCTTAGGCTCTTCAACCAGGAGGGCGTGGAGGAGGTAGTGATCAGGGCCAGGGGCCGGAACGTCTGCAAGGCAGTGGACACGGTGGAGACATTGAGGAACATGTTCCTCAAGGACCTCAAGGTCAAGTCGATAAACATCTACAGCGAGGAGGTAGTCGACGAGCAGGGCAAGAAGAGGAGGGTCTCAAGCATAGAGATAGTCGTGTCCAGGTGACCCCGCCAATATTCTTGTCCACCAGATCCAAACCATCCCCCACCACGAGGGTATACACTGATAACCCTCCACACCCCCACCACATACAATACCCGGGGGGCCGCCCAGGTTGGAGCTAACAGAATTCATAGCCAAGTACGGTGAACGGGGCTACCTAGTACTCAGGGCCATAATAGAGGAGGCGGACTCCAACTGGGGCGGCCCCGGCCTGGGAGACTTCAGCTACAAGGGAGTCAGGAACAGGCTAAGGAGCTACGGGGTAGAGTACAACCCGGCCCCCCTCCTATCCAAGCTGGAGAAGGAGTACGGC
>JALUDK010000253.1 GCA_027044005.1 Acidilobaceae archaeon
TCTCCAGCATAGAAGTGGTTGTCCTGGATGAGATGCACATCTACAGGGGAGTATTCGGGAGCCACGTCAGGTGGGTCCTCCACAGGCTGGAAGAAGCAGCTGGAGGCTTCACAGCTATAGGAGCGGGGGCCACGCTAGGTAACCCAGGGTACATGGCATCCAAGCTATTCGGCAGGGAGGTCGAGGTTATAGAGGGGCCTCGCAGGAGGAAGGGGGCGGCGCTCCACCTCCTAGCCGACTACGGCTACGGTAGCAGGTGGAGCACCACGGCATCCATAATCGCCCTACTCGCCAGGAGGGGCTTCAAGGTACTAGGCTTCGTTGACAGTCAGCAGATGGCGGAGCTAATAGCAAGAATAGCGAGGAAAAGCCACGGAGTCACGGTGGGAGCCCACAGAGCCGGGCTAATGCCAGAGGATAGGAGAAGGGTCGAGGAGGACTTCAAAGAGGGTAGAATAAAGGCAGTAGTAGCCACCCCCACAATGGAGCTAGGAATAGACCTAGGAGACCTAGACGCAGTAGTCATGGCACACCTACCAAGGAGTATATCCAGTTACATACAAAGGGCAGGCAGAGCGGGCAGGAGGGACAAGCCAGGGCTAGTAGTAACAATGATGGGAGACGACCCAATAGAGGCATACTTCCTAAACAAGCCCATAGAACTATTCACAATGAAGCCCGACCCAGGCTACATAGAACCTGGGAACAGGGAGATCACGAGGATACACCTAGCAGCCCTACTACTCCAGAGGGGGATGCTCAGCATAAACCAGCTCCCCCCAGAGCTAGCAGCCGCCGCTGAAGACCTCAAAGTCATGGGGCTAGCAGTAAGGGCGGGCGACAAGCTCATCCCAAGGTGGACCAGGCTCAGGGACTACATAGAGGCCTACGGAGGCCTAAGGTCGAGCGGGCCCCAGGTTAGGATAATCGAGTCGGGCAAGGAGATAGGGAGGAGAGAGATGCCAATGGCGCTCTACGACCTCTACCCAGGAGCAGTCTACTACCACGGGGGCAGGACCTACGTTAGCACGAGGCTAGACATAGAGGCCATGAGGGCCGAGGTAAGGAGGGTAGACGCCTCCCTGAACTTCTACACCAAACCCATGTACAGTATAGACGTAGTAGAGATAAGCCCCCTAGAAGACAGGACCCTAGGCCCCCTGAGGCTGGTCTACGCAGACGTCAAAATACTAATCACAGTGGAAGGGTACTACGTGAAGGACGAGTACAGCGGAGCCACGCTATCGGAGGTTGCATACAGGGAACCACTAAAATGGATCTTTTGGACAAAAGGAGTAGCAACAAGGTACCCAAACCCAGGGATCACCGATGAAGTGGCGCTCATAAGCGGGTACCACGCCCTAGAGCACACGATAATAGCAGCATCAAGACCAGTAGTAGGAGCGTCAGACACAGACCTAGGGGGGGTAAGCTACCCCAGCGGCCACATAGTAATCTACGACTCAGCCCCCGGAGGGCACGGGGCATCGAAACTAGTGTATGAGAGGCTAGAGAGGATACATGATATAGCTGAGAACATACTAGCATCTTGCACATGCGAAGACGGGTGCCCAAAATGCGTGTTCAGCCCGTACTGTGGGGTAAACAATAGGTTCCTCTCAAGAAAAACCGCGCTAAAGATACTAGACTACACGGCAAGGGCAGCCTCCAGGCCACCCAAGTCATTGCAAATGCCGCAAGGGAGTCCATACGCATAAACCCATACTTGGTGGGGCCGCGGGGATTTGAACCCCGGACCACGGGGGCCCAAGCCCCGCATCCTAGCCAGGCTAGACGACGGCCCCACCCATGGATTACTATAGCACTCCAGGGGGCTATTTATAGTGTTCCCCGGGGAGAGGAGGCGATATGGGTGCCCCCAGTGGCTGGCAAACCATCTCGGAGACACGTACTATCAAAGAAGGATGTTAAGAGGCTGGTAGCAAGGGTGGCGGAGGAGGTCCCCGGCTTCCCCTTGTCGGCCAAGGATAAGGTGGAGCTAGTAGACTACGGCGAGTTTATCGTGTATATGGTTAACGGAGAGCCGGGACTCGTCGAGTTACGGGGAAGGCTGATCCCACATCTCCGTTGGCTCCTTAAGTATGGGGTAGGAGAGTTGCCCAGCGTCAGGGTTGACCCTGGGGCTACCAGGGCGGTAGGCAGGGGGGCCGACTTGATGGTCCCCGGAATCACTAAGATCGAAGGCGACTTCAGGGAGGGAGGCATTGTCGTTATAGTAGATGACAGGTATGGGGCCCCGATAGCTGTAGGGGTTGCATTGATGGAGTCAGATGAGGTTAAGGCCAGGTTGGAGGGCGAGAGGAGGGGGAAGGCCGTTAAGGTGCTCCACAGGCCCGGGGACAAGGTGTGGAATGCCCAGCAGTAGCCTGGGGATTGACTTCTAGGCTCAAACCAAACCTCTAACAGGATAGCCCGTGGGTCCTACCAAATACAGGATAAGCAGGGTCTGGAGGGTGGTTGTGATTGCCCATGGGAGTCAGCCCCCTAACCATGGTGGGGGCGGTTATCCTAGTGATCGGGCTAGTCATTGCCAGCGTACCCGTCAGCCTAGGATCCGGGGGCCAGGGTGCTCTAGACGCAAAGGTCTACAGCGTGGAGTATGTTATGACGGCCGCGTACAAGGTCTACGGCAACGAGAAGCTCGGAAAGTGGGTCGCGAAGACACTGCTTAGGAACACGGGTGAAGGCCCCCTCTACGACGTAGAGGTCTCATACAAGATAGAGGGGTTCACCGAGTGGAGCGAGCCCTCCACGTACAAGGCGATACCGCCAGGGGGAGCAGTGGTAGACCTCTACTACCCCAAGTTCCAGGGGGAGAAGGTTAGGCTCCAAACTGCAACGCCCACAACACTCTACATTAAGATAAAGTATAAGGCTAGCCCCGACGGGGAGGTCGTAGAGGAGACAAAGCAGAAGCAGATAAACATGCTAGGATTCCACGACTGGGTATTCTCAGGTATACCGCCAGAGGAGAACACAGGCTCATTCCAGGACAAATACAGCAACTACGAGCTAGTAGCCGCGTGGGTAACCTACAAGGACCCAGTTGTCGAGAAATACGCGGCGATGGCAAACAAGCTAGCCGGAGGCGCAGGAGCATCGCTCTCCGACGAGGACGCACTAGCATTCCTAGAGGCGGCATGGACCTTCAGCGTCATGAACGGGATAACATACCAGACCGAGCCCCAAACCTTCTGGACCGGGAAGGGAGCACAATACGTCAAGTACCCCAGGGACGTGATAAGAGACAAGTCGGCAACATGCCTAGACTCCACGATATTCCTAGCAGCCCTAGCCATGTCGCAGGGTCTAAAGGCCTACATAGTATTCAAGCCGGGCCACGCGTTCCCGATAATAGAGCTGCCAAGCGGCCAGTGGGTCCCCATAGAGTCTACACTACTCAACGCTCAGGTCAGCTTTAGAGAGGCGGTCCAGAAGGGCGTGGAGGTGGCGCAAGAGGCATTCTCAGGACCATTCCTAATAGCGGACATAGGAGCCCTACAGGCTGAAGGCGTGATCCCTCCCGAGCTACCCGAGCTCCCGCCAGACGTGCTGGAGAAGTGGGGATACACCCAACTCCAGCCCCAGCCGCAGCCTCAACCACAACCACAGCCTCAGCCAGGGCCCCAGCCACAACCATCTCCGCAGCCAGAGCCACAACCACAGCCGGGGCTAGTAGAATACACGAGCACCAGCCCGCCGCCGGCGTGGAGTATAGGAGTGCCCAGCGACTGGATCGTGGATCAGTACCTAGACTATGAGCCGTACGAGGTAGACTTGTTCAGCCCCGACTATACCATGGGTGTGATAGTCATGTGGATGCAGGGAGATGTAAACGCAATGAGGCAGACGCTAGAGGAGATACTAACAGCAACATTCGGAGACATAACAGTAGTCGGGGAGAACATGCAGGGGGCCCTAGGAAGCTACCCCGCAGTAACAGTGGCATACCAGAATAGCTACGAGGACCTCATAGTTGTTAGGTACATCCAGGTCGGCGGGTACGCCTTCGCAGTATCCTACATGATAGTATCCGACATGGTGGGGGACAATAGTGTATCCATGATGGAGAGTATTGTAGCTACATTCAGGGTACAGGGGTGACCAGCATGAGGAGGATAGGAGTAATACTAGCGGCTTTAATCCTCGCCGGGCTCCCCCTATTAGCGGTAGCCCAAATAGAGCCTCCGGTAGAGCTAGAGGTGAAGGGCAGCACAAAGATAGTTATAGACGAGACTGGCACGGCGTCGGTAGACGAGGAGATAAAGTTCAGCGCCAGCGCGTTCAACCAGTTCAGACAGATGTATAACCCATTGTCTACATTCGTCAGGGACATGGCTCCAAGAAACATGCCCATACAGATAGAGGAGCTACAGGTAAACCTGGATGAGGCAAACAACAAGCTAACAGCGTCATACAAGATCTTGGGGATGGCTACATACATCGGTGGGGATAAGTGGGTAATCAAGCTAGGAGACCCTAAGGACTTGACGCTATCAGCGCAAAATGGAAACACATTCGTGTTCACGAACACTTACGCAGCGGGAACAGGAGTCAGGATAATGGAGACAGTGACAGTAGTACTCCCCCAGGGGGCAGAGAACCCGTCATACCAAGAGGACGAGGGAACCATAACATACTACCTACCACTAGAAACCCCAGCGGGGGGCCAGGTGAAGTACCTGGGCCTAGGCCTAGCCGCTGCCGGGGCAGCGATCATAGGAATATCACTTGTACAATCGAGGAGAGGAGGCTACGAGGGTACATAGCCAAGCCTAAAACCCCGCCGCCACAACGCCCAGCCCCTAGGGCTAGGGGATGAGTAGGAACATAGCCTATATGATATATCCGGCTGCGGCGGCAGCGACTTGGGCATCAAACATAGTAGCGGGGAGATACCTAGTAGGGGGAGGACACCTAGACGGGGCTACACTCTCTTTCTACAGGTTCCTAATAGCAACCCCACTCCTAGCCATAGGACTAGTCCTTGCAGGGGAAACACCAACGCCACGGGGAATGCTCGACAGGCTAGCCCTGGCAGGCCTCCTAGGTGTGGCCGCGTTTAACACGCTACTCTACTCATCCCTAGGCTACATATCAGCAGCTGCAACTGCATTCATGGCGACGACCGCGACGCCAATAACATACCTCATAGCGGCGGCTACCGGCAGGGAGAGGCTCCGGGTCATCCCCATGGCCGGGGTGGCACTCAGCCTAGCCGGGGTCTACGTGCTACTAAGGGAGGGGATAAGGGTTTGGGGGCTCCTAGGCCTGGCCCTGGCCCTACTGGCAGCTGTATCCTGGAGCATCTATACTATAATAGTGGATGGCGTTCAAAGGATGTATAGCCCCGGGGAGACACTATTCTGGACTATGGCCTTCGGAACAGTAGCCCTAGCACCCCTAGGCCTTAATAGGGTAGATATCGGTCCTCTAGAGTGGGCTCTGATACTATATGTTGCGGTAGTCCCCGGGATCCTAGGCTACCTGGCCTGGAATATCGGTGTAAAGGCCCTAGGGCCAGCCCTGCCATCAATATTCATACCAACAATACCACTACTGGCTACACTAATGGAGATGGTACTGTTAGGGGCAAGGCCTGGAGGCGGAGTAGCGCTAGGAGGGGGTCTGATAGTGGCTGGTGTGGGGCTAGTGATCTATGAAAGGATAAAGGGGTCTCGGCCTGGATCCTAGTTCTCCAGGAGCCCCTTGCTCCTGGCCTTCCTGACGATCTCCTCTACAAGCTCCTCCCTGGACTTGCCCTTGGAGTCAACGCCCAGCTTGTCGGCCAGCTTGAGGAGGGTCTCATCGTCAACCTTGTTGCTCCTAACCCTAGACTCGCTGACGGTGAAGGAGCCGCTGGGGGAGGCTGAGACTGCCTCCCTGAGGTCGCGCTCGACCTCCCTCTTAGTAGATTCCACGCCAGACGCTGCTCTCCTAAACTCTCTAACAGCCTCTCCAAGGCCCCTGGCCAGGGCTGGTATCTTCGAGGGGCCTAGTATTAGCAGTAGGATCGCGAAGATTATCAGTATCTCCGTGCCTTGGAAGGGGCCGAAGGGCACATCTATCCCCGGGTTATGTGATAATATGGAGGGAAGTGTAATATAGGTTACCGTGGTGCCCGGGCGTGCATATAATAGCGGTGGCATCGGGTAGAAGCGGCTCAGGCAAGACACTATTCCTCGAGAGGCTAGTGGCTAGGCTGGCCAGGGCTGGGTGCAGGGTTCCAGTCGTGAAGCACATACACCACGGCGGCCTCACACTGTTGGAGGGGAAGGATACGGAGAGGATCTTCAAGGCTGGTGCGGGCGCGGCAGCGGCGTATGCAGGGGACGTCTCTATGATACTACTACGAGGAGCCAGCATTGAGGATATACTGAGGATAGTCGGTGAGGCCACTGGATCAAAGGTTGTGCTTGCTGAGGGCTTCAGGGGTCAGGCAGTGGCTGACGAGTACATCTACATAGCGAGCAGCCCTAGCGACAAGGGGTGCATTGAGTTGGAGAGCATGGGAAAGCTGCTCCTATCCACCTCGCTCCACAGCGGGGCTGGCTGCCCCCGCTTCAAGCCCCTAGACGAGGCAGTGGAGGAGGTGGCTTCAATAATACTCAGCCGCTACTGCCAACAACGCGCCTAAGCTCTAGGTACGCCCTGAGGTACACTCTAGCAGCGGCCTCCAGCTCATCCTCGGATACACGCTCATACGGTGTATGTGATAACGAGGGATCCCCAGGCCCGAAAGCCGCTATACTATCAACTATAGGAGCTAGCAGGTTCATATCACTAGTCCCAGCCTTCACAACAGGCCTAGGCCTAACCCCCATGCCGAGCAGGGCCCTCTGCAAGCTCCTAGGCACAGGAGAAGAGGGGCTAACTCTTACAGGCTCCACAACATCGATAACCTCCCCAGTACACCCCGACTCCTCGACAAGACCAAGCGACTTGGACGCCATCTCCGCTGAGCTATAGCCAGGGGGGATCCTAGCATCAAGCCACACCTCAGCCCTGGTGGGAAGGACATTCCTAGTCATGGGGGTGCAGAGTCCAGTCACGGCAATGCTAGGCCTCCAGAGGGACCCGCCGGGATACTCCTCCCTAAGCCTATCTACCAGAGACAACGCTTTATCAAGGGCGGAATCGCCCATCCAAGGCGCAGAAGAGTGGCCACCCGAAGAGGTGCATGCAACCCTTAGCTTATAGCTTCCACGGTACCCTATAGCAATCCTATCCCCACCAGTGGGCTCACCAATGATCACCATCCCAGCAGGGGCCCCCCTATCTACTAGGAACCGAGCCCCCCTACTATCATCCTCCTCCCCTACAAGCCCAGCAACAACAACTTCCTCCCCAGCAGCCGCGGCGGCGTGTAGCATAGAGGCAAGAGGACCCTTAGCATCGACCGCCCCCCGGCCATACACAACACCGCCAGATACGCGGGGCTCAACCCAGCCAGGCACAGTGTCTATATGGCCTATCAGCGCCAGAAGCCAAGGCCCCCTCCTAGAGGTAGAGGCGTATACACTACCAGCCTCATCCCTCCACGCCTCCAAGCCAAGCTCCCTAGCCCTCTCCATGAACACCCTAGCTGCGCCCTCCTCCCTACCCGGGGGGCTATACTCACGGAGGAGGAGGAGTAGGGTCTCAGCCACTAGCCTCCCTTCCAATACATTCCCTGAGGCCATCGGCAGCCACACCTAGGTCCTCACTTGTAACCATATAGGGTGGGAGGAGCCTAACCACTGTAGCTCCAGCCTTTATAGCGAGTACCCCCCTCTCCTGGAGGCACCTGAGCACAGGCCCGGGATTTCTCCTGAGCTCTACCCCGGCCATTAGCCCGAGGCCCCTGACCTGCCTCACACCCCTGAGCCCTTCGAGATCCGATAACAGGTTCAACAGTTCCTTTCCTCTCTCCCTGGCCTTGGCTGGTACATCATCGCCAGTTAGTACCTCTACGCCTCCAGCCACAGCTGCTAGGGCTAGAGGGTTGCCGCCATGGGTGGAGCCGTGCTTGCCCCTGAGGACTTCTACTATATCCCTCCTAGCGGAGACCATTGAGACGGGGAAGCCGCCGCCGATGCTCTTACCAGCCACGAGAATGTCGGGCTCTATGCCAGCCCTCTGATAGGCCCATGTATACCCGGTCCTGCCGAAGCCGGTCTGGATCTCGTCTAGTATAAGGAGGGCTCCCGCTTCCCTAGCGGCCCTGGCTATCTCTCTTAGGAAATTGGTGCTAGCCGGGACCACTCCTCCCTCGCCCTGCACGGGCTCCACGATCACGGCTGCATGCTCCTCTCCTATAACGTCGAGCCCACTGACATCATTATATGGGAGGAAGTCAACTATCTCTAGCGTGGGGAGCCCTGACCTGTACTTGGGGTTCCACGTGACACTAAGCGCGGCCAAGGTCCTGCCATGGAAGGACCCCTTGAAGGCAGCGATTCTTGCCCTCCCAGTATAGAGCCAGGCAGCCTTTAAGGCGGCCTCAACGGCCTCGGCCCCGCTATTCTGGAAGAAGACGCTCCACCCGCTGGGTAGTATGGAGGAGAGTAGCCTCGAAACCTCGGTTTGGATACTGCACTCGAACTGGGGGGTGCATACGCCTATCTCCATCCACTGTTTGTGGACCCTATTAATGATCCTAGGGTTACCGTGGCCTAGAAAGGCAGCTCCATGGCCAGTATGGAGGTCTAGATACCTGGCCCCGTTAATGTCCCATATATACTGCATGCTGGCCCTGGCAACCCTAAGGCCCCTGGAGGCGTAGAACCTGGCTAGCTCCACCACCCATAGGCACCGGTAGACGGCCTAGACAGCCTGGTCCACATTTATTAGCTATATGTAATCCGCGCCTCCCCTGCATAATAAGGCTGGATGGGCGAGGGCCCCAGGCGGTGTAGGGGCGGTGGCCGGGTTCAAGATAAGGATGCTAACCCTTCACGCGGGGGACGCGAGAGACGATACTAGGGCTCTTGTCGAGGACCTCTACACGGTTCTAGCGGAGGCCCGGGACCTTGTCGTCGGCGAGACGGGGATCCAGGTTGAAACCGTTAGAATCACACTCCCCGACCCGGCTAGCGGTACCGAGGCTCTAGCCAGAGTTAAGGCGCTGGAAGACCTGGAGGGGGATGACCTGATAGTATCCATAGGCAACATACCCTCCATCATGGATAGCCTAGAAGAGGTGGCAGTAGAGACCGCCAGGGCAGGCCTCTTCACAGCCATACTACTACAAGAGCCAACATGGCAGGAGGCCAGGAAGATCTCAAGCTTACTTCACAGGCTAGCCGATGAGGAGCCAAGCCTAGGGGCGCACATAGGCGTGAACACCCTGGGCACCCCACTACTCACACCGTACTACCCACTAAGCCACAGCCCACGGGGCAAGAGGCTCCTAACCACGGCGCTAACATACCCCAACTACCTGGCAGATGCATATATGAAGAAGGGCCTGGAGGGGATAGAAGAGGCTGTGAGAAAGGCGGGCTATACTGCATTAAAGAGCCTCGATCTAGCCAGTAGCCTAGTCAAAGCGGAGCCAGCTGGCGTGGATCTAAGCGTTGCTCCATGGATGCAGGATACAAGCCTAGGCCTAGTAGAGCTAGTTGCAGGGGTAAGGATGCCCCAGCCAGGCTTCAGCATAGGCCTAGCCCTAGTAAACCAGGTCCTAGCAAAGGTGGCAAGAGAGATTATGACAGTAGGATTCAACGAGGTCCAACTGCCGGTTGCCGAGGACCTTAAGATGAAGGCAAGGGTGAGCGAGGGAGACACCACCGCATTAGACCTGGCACGCCTAACCGGAGTATGCCTAGCAGGCCTAGACCTAGCAGTAACCCCGGCAAGCATAGATGGGGTAGCGGGCCTCATCCTAGAGGTGGCGGCATACTCTAGGACCAAGTCCAGGCCACTCGGCGTTAGACTCATACCAGTAGACGGCGTGGAGCCGGGAGACAAGGTATACCTAGACAAGTTCGGCGAGACACCAGTAATTCCACTATACTAGCGGTAATTCAGCACAGAACTCGAGATACTGGAACATAGCATATATATCTGTATTTGTAAATCACTAGCTATTAGAAACAGGACAGGGAGGGAGGCAGGGCATGGCTAGTAGGGGAGGCCTAATACTACTCACACTATTCATACTAGCACTAACCACCCCGGCGTTGTTGGGTGTTGCGCAGCCTAGTGAGGAGGAGGCTAGGCAGAAGTTTGAGCAGTTGGGTTGTACTGGTTGTCATAATGGTGGTGTTGCTCCTGCCTGGGATGATGTGGTGGCTAAGTTC
>JALUDK010000254.1 GCA_027044005.1 Acidilobaceae archaeon
CCATAGGCCCGGTAAGGTACATCATATACAGGGCCAACGACGGCTGGCCACGGCTCAGGGTAATAGAGCCGCTCCCACCCCCAGACGAGAGGATAAAGGAGCTACTAGCAGGAGCCACAGCACCAGCAAGCCCCACAGAGGAATACCACCTAGAAAAGGCCAAGAGCGGCTACGGCAAGCTCTACCCACTAATACTAGACCCCCACATAGAGGAGATAGCAGTAGAAGGCCCCAACAGGAGCATAGCAGTCATACACAAGCACTACCCATCAAGGTGGACAACAGTAGACCTAGAACTACTAGAAGACGAGGCAGACAGCCTAGCAATACAACTAGCAAGAAAAGCAGGGAGAATGGCCAGCCTAGCAGTACCCCTAGCAGAAGGACTAACAAGGGAAGGACACAGGATAGCAGTAGCATACTCAAGAGAAGCATCAAGACACGGAAGCAGCTTCGTAGTCAGGAAGTACCCAGAGAAGCCCCTAACAATAGCAGACATGATAGCGGCTAGAATACTAACCCCACTAATGGCGGCATACCTCTGGATCCTAGTAGAAGCCCAATCCTTCCTAGTAATAATAGGGAGCATGGGGAGCGGGAAGACAACGCTCCTCCAAAGCCTAGCAGGCCTCATCCCACCCTACCACAGGATAGTCACCGTAGAGGACACACCAGAGATCAGGATACAGGCACCCCACTGGGACGCACTAGTAACAAGGCCCAGACCCCCGGGAGAGGAGATCGAGGAGATCAGCCTAGAGGAACTACTAAGATTCGCCCTACGAAGAAGGGCCGAACACATAATAGTAGGGGAGGTAAGGGGCCGCGAGGCAAGGCTACTAGCACAAGCCGCGGCAAGCGGCCACGGCTCGATGACCACATTCCACGCAGACAGCCCGGAAGGCGCAATCCTCAGGCTAAGGCTAGACCCGATAAGCCTACCCCCACTCTTCCTCAGGGTAATAACAGCATTCATCCACGTTAGGAGGATCCCAGTATACGGGGGCAAGGCGAAGAGGAGGATAACAAGCATAACAGAGGTCTCCGGAGACGAGCTCACAACAATATTCACCTACGACCCGGCAGAGGACGCCCACGAGCCCACAGACGCCAGGAGCGTGCTAGAGAGGAGCACCAGGATACACGAGGCCTGGGCAAAGCTAGGAGCCCCAACAGGTAGCCTAGAAGTCGAGCTAGAAGACAGGGCCACCCTCCTAGAGTCCATAGTAGGGCTAGCGCCAGACGAGGCCTACGAGAGGATCTCGAGGTACTACCAGGAGAGGTACGGGGTGACAACATGAACAGGGGCACCGAGGCCATAGCCAAGACGATAACCGGCGCCACGGCATGGTACCAGGAGGCACTAGCCAAGCTACTACAAGGCCCACACCCAGGGCCGAGAGAGCTAAGAACAGCCAGGAAGACAGCCCCCATACTAGCCAAGACAGCGATAATACTAGGAGCCACAGGCCTCGCCCTATGCCCCATAACACCCCAAGCATGCATACTAGCCCTATCCCCCATACTAGCACCAGCACTAGCCCTAGCATGGAGGCACGCATGGAGGAGCATACTAGCCAGCGGCATCGACAGGGAAATACCAGCACTACTAGCATACCTCCTCCCCTACACCCACACACCACGCTACATAGTAGACCTACTCGCCAACCTACCCCCCAAGGCATTCAAGTGGAGCACAAGAGAGGCGGAGAGGCTACGCCTCATCCTAGCCAGCGGCGAAGACCCCAACACCGCCCTCAAGAAGCTAGCAGACACAACACCATCCAAGAGGCTATCAAGGGCGCTGACAGACTACCTGGCAGCACAGACACTAGGAGCACCAAGAAGCCAAGTAACAATAACACTACTAAACCACGCCCTAGAAACAGTAAGAGACTCCTGGAAAAGGTACACAGAGCTAGGCAGAGTAATCTCGGAAGCGATAATAACAGTGGTAATAGCCCTAGCCGCCCTAACCCCCATGACAATACTAACAGGCACAGGCACCGCAGCCATAGCAGCTGCAGCAACAATAGCACCACTAACAGGAGCCGCAGCACTACTCACAGCCAGGCCAAGCATGGGAGAACCAAAGCCAAGCCCACTAGCAGCAATACTAGCCCTAGCAGCACCACTAACCGCGGGAGCCCTAGCATACAAGGGCCTACACACCCAAGCCCTAGCAATACTAGCCCTAGCCACACCACCACTAGAGATAGCATGGAGGAGAACATCAAAGACGCTAGAAGAGGCGGCCAGAAGCCTAAGACTAGCGGCAGAAGCAGCAAAGTACAGGGGAGACTACGAGGCCCACATACAAGAAGCCAAGAAGGCGGCAGGCCCCCTAGTAGAAGCCCTAGCAGAAGCAATGAAGACAGCCGGGAAACTAGGAGCATCAGGAGCACTACAAGGCATAGCGCAGGTACTAGAAGAAGCTGCCAGGAGCATACAAGCAGTCAAGGCCACGGCAACACTACTAGCAGCACTAGCAACAGCATCAGTCCTCGTAGGAGCATACACAATACAACTCATACAAGACGCCGCAACCCAGGCAGGCCTACCCACAGGCAAGGGAATGCTACCCATACTACACGCAATAGCACCAATAGCACCACTACCAGCCTCAATACTCCACAGGGGCAGAACCCCCTCACTCATCCCAAGCATAGCAGCACTAGCAGGACTACAACTCCTACTATGAAAGCCCCTCCACAACCCTAGCCTCATAATAAGTAATCCCGCCAACCCGATCCACGATAGCAATCACAGGAGTAAACCCATCCCCAGAAGCCAACCGGCTCCACAAGCCCAACCCCTCAAAGGAGAGCCTCCCCCCCTCCTCAACAACAAGGAACTCAACCCTCCTAGACCCAGAAGAGACCCACAAGGTATTATCCCTAACCCCCCGCCTAGGCCGCCTCCCCCTCCTCCTCAAATCCATATAC
>JALUDK010000255.1 GCA_027044005.1 Acidilobaceae archaeon
TCAGGACCCTGCGGGACTTGAATATCTGGCTGCCATAAGCATAGCCCGTAACATCCGCCATACACTAGTACACCATACACTACCATACCGGATATAATCTCGTTGGGGGTTCAAAAGCGTTGGCCTACGGAGGGGTTACGGTCATACAATCGGGTCCACATGGACTGGTAATACCATAGGCTCCGAGGAACAGGTTATCCAGGGACTCTAGCACCAGCGCCATCCTAGCCCCACGGCTGGGCGTGAAGCCGAGGCTCCTAACTAGCCCCTCCACCCTACCCCTACCCGCCAGCTCCTTCCCAGCGCCCCTAGTAGCTATGACGAGTCTCACCCTCACCGGGGGCCCGGCTAGGAGGCTCTTAACAAGCTCCTCCACGTCCTCCCAGCTGTTAGCCACGGCTGCCGCCATGGCCGGGGTCAGCCTCTTCATGAAGGAGTGGTAGCCCCTCGAGACTATCCTAGCCAGCTGGCTTGGCTCCAGGCTGGTGTATACAGCCATCACGCCGGGGAACCTTGTCTCCTCCACCCTAGCCCCCGGATCCCAGGGCACCAGCGTGTCTAGGAGCTCGTCTGCTAGCCACGATCCCCTGCCTGGCCTGCTGACTGCGACTCCCTTGACGGATATGGGCACACCTCCCTGAGGGGGCACTCGCTGCACCTCGGCCTCCGGGCTGTGCAGTATGTCCTGCCGAGGGCTATTAGGAGTCTATGCGCCTCGCCTAGGTCCTGGCCGTTGAAGAAGCTTGCCAGTGCCGTGGAGACCTTCTCATAGCTGGCCTTCCTGGGTGCTAGGCCCCATCTCCATGCTATCCTCTGCGCGTGGGTGTCTACTGCGAACACCTCGACCCCGCGGGTCACGTTTAGGAAGACGTCCACGGTCTTCCTCCCTATACCCTTGACACCCTCGAGGATGCGCCTGACCTCCTCGGGGGGCAGGGTCTCCAGCGCCTTCTCGCCCCCTGCCTCAACGACTGCCTTAGCTGCCCCTATTATCGCGCTGGCCTTCTGCCTGTACATGCCCGAGGGCCTTATCGCCTCCTCTATAGCCTCCCTTGGGGCTGAGAGTATATCCTCGGGCCTGACCCCTACCCGGCTCCTCAGCCTCCTGTAGGCCGCTATAGCATTCTTGTCATTGGTATTCTGGCTTAGTATTACCGCTATGAGCACTGCGAAGGGGCTCCCGTCCTCCTTTAGCGGTATGAGGGCTGCGTAGTCCCTCCAGTCGACCCTGAGGCTTCTCCTGAGAGCCTCTAGTACCCTGGCCCCGGTGGCTCTATCTGCTATGCTCTGCAACCCTCTAGCCCCCGAGGGCCTTGGGGCTTTAGGGTTAAATAGGCCTGGGGGCCTGCATATACCTTGCACTAGGTTGCGTGTAGTGTCGCGGGTCAAGTACGTGTTCATAACCGGCGGCGTGCTCTCTAGCGTGGGTAAGGGGATCGTTACCGCTAGCCTGGGCCTCCTCCTCAAGTCCCGTGGCTACAGTGTGGGGGCTGTAAAGATCGATCCCTACATCAACGTGGACGCCGGGACCATGAACCCCTTCGCCCACGGTGAGGTGTTCGTCACCGAGGACGGGGGAGAGACGGACCTGGACCTGGGGCACTACGAGAGGTTCCTAAACCAGAACCTGAGTAAGGAGCATAACATAACCGCTGGGAAGGTCTACCTTAGCGTGATAGAGAAGGAGAGGAGGGGTGAGTACCTAGGGCAGACTGTCCAGGTTATACCACATGTAACCGACGAGATCAAGGATAGGCTGAGGCGCCTGGCAGGGGAGACTGGGGTAGATATACTGATAGTCGAGATAGGGGGCACCGTGGGCGATATCGAGGGCCTACCCTTCCTGGAGGCCATAAGGCAGATGAAGATGGAGGAGGGCGACGGTAACACGGTGTTCATACACGTTGCCCTCGCACCGGTGCTCTCGACTACTGGAGAGCAGAAGACCAAGCCTGTGCAGCACAGCGTGCAAGAGCTGCGGAGGATCGGTATACAGCCTGATATGGTGGTTGTCAGGACGAGCAGGCCCCTGGAGCCGGAGGCCAGGAGGAAGATAGCCCTCCACTCAACCCTGCCCGTCGATATGGTGATAAGCAACCACGACGTTGACACGATATACAGGGTCCCCTTGGTGCTGGAGGGGCAGGGCTTCTCCTCGAAGGTCCTAGCCAGGCTCAGGCTGGAGGAGCGTAGGGCTAGCCTCGACGAGTGGGTGGGCTTTGTGGAGGCGCTAGATAGGGCCTCGACCCCAGTCAAGGTTGCGATGATCGGGAAGTATACTAAGCTAAGGGATAGCTACATTAGCATAGTGGAGGCCCTGAAGCATGCCGGCGCCAGGCTGGGCCTCAAACCGAGCCTGATATGGGTAGAGTCCACGGATATAGAACACGGCATGGTCGACCTAGACAGCATAGTTGACGAGGCGGACGCGGCGATCATACTCCCAGGCTTCGGCAAGAGGGGCACGGAGGGCAAGATCGAGGCGATACGCCTATTCAGGGAGGCCAAGAAGCCCCTCCTAGGCATATGCTTCGGCATGCAGCTAACGGTAGTTGAGTATGCTAGGAACGTGCTGGGCCTAGAGGGCGCCAACTCCACCGAGCTGGATCCAAACACGCCCCACCCCGTCATAGACCTCCTACCCTCACAGAGGAACATAGACAGGCTAGGCGGCTCGATGAGGCTAGGAGCCTCCCCCATCCACCTCAAGCCGGGCACGCTGGCGTATAGCCTCTACTCCAAGCCGGTCGTCTACGAGAGGCACAGGCACAGGTATGAGGTCAACGAGAAGTATAGGCCAATGCTGGAGGACGCCGGCCTCATAGTCTCGGGGGAGAGCCCCGAGGGGCTGGTGGAGATAATAGAGCTAGATAGGAGGGAGCACCCATTCCTCCTCGGAACCCAGCCCCACCCGGAGTATAAGAGCAGGCCCCTAGCCCCC
>JALUDK010000256.1 GCA_027044005.1 Acidilobaceae archaeon
GTTATCGGGGGCGCCTACAGCGACTCCACCGGTGTCTCGGTTAGGGTCTACGCCGGGGGCGGCCAGGGGTTCGCCAGCACCTCTACTATATCCTGGGAATCGCTGCTCGATGCTGTAAAGAGGGCGATCTCGGCCGCTAGGACCTCCGCAGCCAGCAGGAGGAGCCCGGCCAGGCTTGCCCCTGCCAGGCTGGGTAGGGCCAGGTATAGTGTTGTCGAGAAGAAGCCCCTTGATAGCGTGGGCGAGGATGCTAAGATAGCTACTGTGAGGGAGGCCCTCGGCAGCGTGGAGATGAAGCGGGGCGACATGGAGGTCGAGTCACACACAGTAGCCTATAGGGAGTCCATCGAGGAGAAGGTTATAGTCAACACTGACGGGGCCTTCGTGGCTAGCAGGGTCCCCAGGGTCGAGGTCTTCTACAACCTAACCGGTAAGCACGGGGCGCTTAGGGCTAATAGGTGGAGGGAGCTAGGCGGCAGCGGGGGCCTCGAGGTCCTGGACGGCATGAGGCTAACCAACACAATCCAGGACGACGTAGACAGTCTCCACGTAAACCTAGTTAAGGCTAGGAACATGGAGGGCAGCCAAAGGCTAGACGTGGTCCTATCACCCGAGATAGTCGGGCTCTCAGTCCACGAATCCGCCGGGCACCCCAGCGAGGCCGACAGGGTGCTAGGCAGGGAGGCGGCCCAGGCAGGGCTGAGCTACAGGACCGAGATGAGCGAGGGCGAGCGTATAGGCAGCGAACAAGTGACGATCATAGACGACCCCACCATACCCGGCAGCATGGGCTTCTACCTATACGACGACGAGGGCGTCGCCGCCAGGCCCCGGGTCCTCATAGACAAGGGAATCCTAAGGGAACTCCTACACAACAGGGAGACAGCAGCCAGCTTCGGCGTCGAGAGCAACGCCGCCTCGAGGGCCCTGGATTATAGGAGCGAGCCCATAGTCAGGATGGCCAACACATACATGGCCCCAGGCGACTACAGCCTGGACGAGCTACTAGAGGACATCAAGGACGGAGTCTATATTAAGAAGTACATGGAGTGGAACATAGACGACAAGAGGTGGATAGCCCGCTACGTGGGCCTGGAGGCCTATAGGATACGTGGCGGCAGGATAGAGGAGCCACTCAAGAACGTGGTACTCGAGATCAATACCAGGGACTATTATAGTAAGATAGACGCGGTCGGGAAGGACCTAAGCTTCGAGGCAGGATCCTGCGGCAAGGGGGAGCCCATGCAGCCCCTCCCAGTATGGATGGGCGGGCCCCACGTCAGGCTTAGGAGCGTGGAGGTGAAGGGCATATGATCGAGGACCTAGAATCCCTGGTAAAGGGTAGGGTAGACGAGTACCTTATCCTCGTCTCCGACTCCAGGGAGCTCATGATAAAACTGGCCAACGGGGAAGTCTCCACAACCCAGTCCTGGAGGGACTACGAGGTCTCCATATACCTAGCCAAGTCAGGCAGGATAGCGGCGGCATCGTACACAACCCACGACCCCAGGGATGCGATTAGGAAGACCGTATCCATGATCGAGAGGCTAGAGGAGAGCCCCTTATACGCTGAGCTACCAGAGCCTAGCGGGAGAGAGAAGAGCAGGGTCGACCCCAGGCTTAAGGAGGCCGCGCTACAGGGCGACGCCACATGGGTGCTAGAGGAGCTAGAGCTAGACGCGCACCCAACTGCCGCTGGCATGATCAGTATAGCCTACACAACCCGTAGGCTTGTAGGGAGCAACGGAGCCGACCTGAGCCAGGAGGCTACCTCCTTCAACGGGTACATGAGGATCTTCAAGGGGAAGAGCAGCGGCCAGTGGGCGTGGACGAGCACGGTCTACGATAAGGTCAAGGCCACTAGGGCCATAGGACAGGCAGCCAGCCTTGCGGAGGAGTGTAGCAGGCTACCCCACGAGGACGTGGAGCCGGGCACGCATAGGGTCCTCCTAGGCCCCATGATAGCCGCCAACCTGCTCCAGCTAGCAGCCTCGGCTGCCAACGCCGGGTCTATAATACTGGGGTTCAGCTTCCTCCAGAACCGTGGCCTAGGCTCCCGTGTTGGTAGCGAGGTAGTCACGATCCTCGAGAAGCCTCTAGATGATTCAATGCCACTCTTCACAGGGTTCGACGATGAGGGTGTGGAGACAAGGGACAAGGTCATATTCGATAAGGGCGTCTTCAAGACTGTTCTGCACAATACGAAGACCGCAAAGATCATGGGTGACGTGACCACTGGCAACGCTGGCTGGGTGCTCCCCAGGACATTCAACCTGGAGGTTGCACCCGGCGGGTTGAGAGAGGATGAGATGCTGGAGGTCCTGGGGGATGGGATCTATGCTACCAATAACTGGTACACGAGGTTCCAGAACTACCTGGAGGGCACGTTCTCCACGGTAACCAGGGACGCACTATTCATAGTGAGGAGGGGCAGGCCCGTGGCTTGCAGTAGTAGGGCCAGGCTGGCGTCAAGCATGCCAAGCCTCCTAAGCTCTATCGAGGACCTATCCAGGAGCCAGTACGATATACAGTGGTGGGAGGTCGAGGAGCCTGTTAGGACCCCCTACGTCCTCGTCTCGAGTATGAAGGTGTCTAGGGGCGCCAGTGTGGGGGCTCGGTGATGCGGGGTCTCCACACCTGCCGTATGGGCGCTTCAGCAGTTCAGGGGTTCCTCCCCATAGCCCCCTGGCCCTTCAGCCGCCGGGCCGGGGGTTTATGAGTTTAGGTGCTTCTCCTCTAGGGCCATGCATATGAAGACGTTTTCTGCAACCTCCAGTAGCCTTGCCACCTCTATGATCCTGCTCAGAAGGTAGGCGTACTGGGGCGTGGCCTCCGCCACGAGCTCGTGCGAGTTCTCCTCTAGGTCTAGTATCGTCTTTATCTTCCAGTATGCATCCTCCGCCTTCTT
>JALUDK010000257.1 GCA_027044005.1 Acidilobaceae archaeon
GCATTGCAGCCCCCGCCAGGCTCCCCACCATCCCCCTGGTTGCCTCGAGGCTCCTGAGGCCCACCCATATTATCAGGCCACCTATGTTTCGTAGCGCCCCTGCTATTGCCCACGCTATCCTCCCATCCCTGTCTGGCCTCCACAGAAGGAGTACCCCGTTTCCCGCCTCCGCCCCGCGGGACTGCATCTCTGCCAGTAGCTTCTCGACGTACCTCCTCTCCACTATGGTATCCGAGTCTAGGACTAGCACATACTCTACATCGCTGGGGAGTAGTGGGAGCATCCTGTTGACCATCCCTGCCTTGCCAGTGTGCTGGTGGAACCTGGCTATGACTAGCCGCGCCCACCCACTGTACTCCGCAACCTCAGCGCTCTGGAGCTTGGAGACTCTGGTTAGCTTAAGCCCTAGCCTCGAGGCCAGCCTTGCGACGGCTTCACTAGTGCCATCGCTCGAGTCATCGTCTAGAACTACTACGAGAGCTGGCTTGATCGACTGTCTAAGGGCGGCTAGCACGACCCTGGCTATGGTGCCCGCCGAGTTCCTAGCAGGGATTAGAACTGCATATGATGCATGGATCTCCTGGATCTCTCTCCTCTTGGCGAGGAGGCTTGATGATGCTAGCATCATGTTCAGGAGTAGTGGGACCCACACTGCTAGGGCTAGGAGTCTTGCCCCCTCTACCCCCCTGTATGCTTCTACAACATTGTCTGGGACGAGTAGTGTGTTGGGGTTTCCTAGGTGTATTGTGATCCTGGCTGGCGGCCTCATGTTTACTATAATCCTGTCACCCTCCTCAACATAGCCCTCCTGTGGGGTTGGTGCTAGGGCCTCGAGCTGGGCTAGCGCTTTACCCTCCTTCCTAGGGGGCTCGTGCACACCGGGGTGGTCTACTATTATGGTTACCACGCTCTGTGGGCTCCCCTCAACATATATGGTTAGGTAGCCGTCCTCGAGCCGGGCATCAACTCTGGCCCCCTCAACTGCGGCTCTATACATGTACAAGTCCCGGGCAGTAGTTATCCATAGGTTGTGGGTCCTAGCCTCAGCGGCTACAGCCTCCATAGCCTCCCCTAGCTTACTGAAACCCCCACTATCCGAGTCAATGTAGACTACCACAACCCCGCCGATCAGTATTGCCTCCCTTACCGCTGCGTCCAGGAGCCTAGTCCACCCGCTATCCTGCCCGGCCCTAACGGTGTAGTATAGCCTAGCGTCTCCCGGATCCAGGGGTGTAGGGAGGCCGGGTAGGGGTACGAGCTCCACCGGGATGGTGACGCCTACTTCTAGAGCGTCTACTGGACTGGGCAGTGCATGTGTGACTATGTTGTAGCCTCCTAGGGCCTCTGATACTAGCTCTGTCTTCTGCCCTAGCTCCTCTAGGGAGGACCTCACCGCGACTTCCCACCCGTGGGCTAGTGCTAGGCTCCTCAGCGTATCCCAGGCATCCTTGCATGCAGATGGCGGGCAGTCCGGGTC
The DNA here is from genome assembly GCA_027044005.1 of Acidilobaceae archaeon. Lineage (GTDB taxonomy): Archaea > Thermoproteota > Thermoprotei_A > Sulfolobales > Acidilobaceae > S012-22. The sequence goes on from JALUDK010000257.1 coordinate 1,478, forward strand.
TACTGCTAGGATAGGCTTTACCATACGATACCTCTGGGCCAACTCCTCTAGCAACTTTGCATTACCCGGGTTCTCTAGGCTTGAGACCCTAACATCGTCTACCCATAGTATTAACGCCGCGCTCGCGCCCCCATAGTACCTGGCCTTGGATACCGATGCATACGATGTGCTCGTGATCATGGGTTGGAAGCCGAGTACTATTGGTGCGAGGATCACCGCTGCCAGCAGCGCTATCGACGCCACGTAGAGCAGCCTGTGGCCCGCCAATACCGGTATCCCCATACTCCTAGAGCCCCGGACCCCGGGAGCATGCACTTATATAACTATTCTCCCGGTGCACCCGGCTACGGCCTGAATTTAGTATTAATGATATATTATACCTTAATATGCTATATTGAAACCATAATAGCCGTTACAGGCTTGGGGGGTGCTTCCCGGGTTGAGGAGAGCCTCATCCATCACGATCCTACTCCTGGCAGCCCTGGCTCTAGCCCACCCAGGCATCCAGGGTGCTACAGGGGCGCCTGAACCGGTGCTCAGCCTTGCAGGTGTTGTGGAGTTCAACGGCACCCTGGGCCCAGTTTCCTGGGGTGTACCCGGCATCGCTATTGGGGTTGATGGAGTTGTCTATATGCTGAACACCTCACTTAACACTGTCTGGGTTCTGAACCTTAGCAGGAGTAGCCCAGTGTCCCATCTAGCCTGGGGCGAGGAGTGGCTTGCAGCCAGCGTCTCCGCCACCGTGTACCTGGTCTCTAGCGGGGGCGAGGTTGGGTATGCCTATAACCTCGGGGCCCCGGTTACAGGGGTATCGTGGAGCCCCCTGGGCCTGCTAGGGGTATCCACACTTGACAGGGTCTACGCCATAGCGCCCGACAGGGGGCCCGTGTGGGAGAGGAGCATCGGCTACCCTCCTGTTTCGCTGGACTGGAGCACTGTTAGTGGTCTCATGGCTGTCGGCGTGCTCGAGGCGCAGAGGGTCTACCTCTTGGATGACCAGGGCGGTATCCTGGGCTACAGGTTCCTAGCCTCCACCCCGGTATCGCTCTCCTGGGCCCCCAGCGGGTACAGGGTGGCAGCTGGCCTAGATAACGGGCGGCTGGTGGTGGTGGACTCCTCCCTGGCCGTGGTCTGGGCTAGGGTTCTTGCCGACGGTGGGTGGGTCAGGGTTGCCTGGGGTCCTAGTGGCCTGATCGCCGCTGGGGCTGGCTCAGGCCTGTACGTGCTTGATGGCAACGGTGCTGTGCTGGACTCCAGGGATCTAGGGGCTCCAGTGTCTGGGCTCTCCTGGAGCCCCGATGGCGGTATGCTAGCCGTCGCTGCTGGTGACAGGCTTTACGTCTTCACCGTGACTCCTCCGCCTCCACCCACCGTCACGGTGACCACAACCACGACTATAACGGAGACCACAACCGAGACGG
>JALUDK010000258.1 GCA_027044005.1 Acidilobaceae archaeon
GGGACTAAGAGCGCCCCGCCCCCGGTGCCTGTTAGGCCTGCTACGAGGCCTACTACTATGCCTGCCAGTGCAACCAGCAGGGGATTGCCCCTGCGCTTCTGTGGCGGGCTGGATGGCTGTCGTAGGGTCCTGTAGATCAGCCTGGCGGAGTACCAGAGTATGAAGGCGGCTACGGCATACTCGAGGATTGTCGGGTCTACTAGGGATACAAGGTATGCGCCGAGGTAGCTTCCTGGTATTGTCGTTGCCATGAGTATGGTCCCCGTCCTGAGGTCGACCCTGCCCCTGGATAGGTATGTGGCTGTGCTTATCGATGCTATTATTACTATGACGGCCTTGCTGGTGCCCACGGCCTGGTTTATGGGCAGGCCTAGGGCTAGGTAGAAGAGGGGTACCATGAACACCCCGCCGCCTATACCGGCCATGCTGGATAGCGTAGCCACCAGGGCTCCCAGGGCTATGTACGCCAGCGTCTCCGTCTCGGCCACACCCTTCTTTTAGGCGCCCTCCATGGCCGGTTTATATGTGTGGCCTGGATACGTAGGTAATCTATAGAAAGGTTTTTATAGAAGTGGAGGCTACTAGTTTCTTGGTGAGCCGAGCGATGCCCGGACAGATACCACTCATAGGCGAGAAGTTCCCGGAGATAGAGGTAGTCACAGACCACGGCAGGATAAAGCTGCCAGACTACTACGTGGAGAAGGGCAAGTGGTTCGTGCTATTCAGCCACCCCGCAGACTTCACCCCGGTATGCACCACAGAGTTCGTAAGCTTCGCCCTACGCTACGAGGACTTCAAGAAGCTAAACACCGAGCTAATAGGCCTCAGCGTAGACAGCGCCTACAGCCACATCAAGTGGAAGGAGTGGATCAAGGACAACGTGGGCGTAGAGATACCATTCCCCATCATAGCCGACCCACAGGGCTACGTCGCCAGGCAGCTAGGCCTGCTGCACGCAGAGTCAAGCACCCACACAGTCAGGGCTGTATTCGTGGTAGACAATAAGGGCGTGATCAGGACAATACTATACTACCCACTAGAGCTAGGCAGGCTGATAGACGAGATACTAAGGATAGTGAAGGCGCTCCAGGTAAGCGACAAGTACGGCAGGGCCATACCAGCCAACTGGCCAAACAACGAGATAATAGGAGACCAGGTGATAGTACCACCACCGATAACATACGACGAGGCGATGGAGAGGATGAAGAAGCATACCTGCCTAGACTGGTGGTTCTGCTACGAGAAGGCGGCAACAGAGGAGGACATAAAGCAGGCTAGAGAGTACCTAGAGAGGGCCGCCAAGGCCCCAGAAAAGCCCCTAGCCCAGGCCAAGCAGTAAACAAGCCCAGACCCCTAGCCCCTATCACTCCTCATCTTTTCCAGTCTCTCAAGGAGTAGCCTCCTAACCAGCCTAGGATCAACAGCCCTGCCCCCAGCCCTCCTCATAACAGCGCCAACCAGGTAATTCAACGCCTTATCCTTACCCCGCAGATAGTCCTCCACCGCCCCTTGCTCGGTGGCAAGCACCTCCTCCACTATACGGCCAGGGTCGGTAACGGCAGCTGGGAGAAGGCCCCTAAGAGGCGCCCCCGGATCCCTAGCAAGCCTCGGCAGGACAAGGCCCTTCACGGTATCATAGGGATACACGCCCCTCTCCACATAGCCCAAAAGGTCAAGCACCTTATCCAGGCTAGGCCAGTTACCGGGATCCCCAGGATCCCTTCCAGCCTCCCTGAGCTCCCCCTTATAGTCGATCCCAAGCATCCTAGCAGCAAGCCAAGGGTCGGCACCCCTCTCTACAGCATCCAGGTAAAGCTGGGCCGCCGGCTTGCTAGACACAAGGCTCCACGCCACCTCCACCTTAACCCCCAGCCCCGTGATCCTCTCAAGCACCCTCCTAGGGGTCTTGGAAGCCAGTGCCTGGGCCTCCTCGACGAGGCTCCTCCCAGGCACAACCGGGGGGAGATCGGGGTCGGGGAAGTAGAGGTACTCCTCCTCCGTCTCCTTGTGGCGCAGGGGCTTGGTGACCCCCCGGGTGCTGTCCCAGTGCCTAGTCTCCCTCTCAACCCTACCCCCGGCCTCCAGGAGCCTCCTCTGTCTCACCTCCTCATACGCCAGAGCCTTCTCCACGTCCTGGAGGCTTCCTATGTTCTTCACCTCCACCCTCTCGCCCCCCTCAAGGCTTATGTTGGCATCGACCCTGAAGGCACCCTCGAGGCGGGGGTTCACCGCCCCTATGTACTCCAGGGTCAATAGTATGCTCTCAACGAGGAGCCTAGCATCCCTGGGAGATGGTATATCGGGCTCCGTTACAATCTCGAGGAGGGGGACCCCGCTCCTGTTATAGTCGACCAGGGCATGGCTACTAGCAAGTATACCACCCTCACTATAGACAGTCCTACCCGGGTCCTCCTCGAGGTTGATCCTCCTCAGCCTAACCCTCCTCCACTCCCAGGAGCCGGGCTCCAGGTACTCAACCACACCGCCACTACAAACAGGGGCGCCCCCGACCTTCTCGTACTGTGTTATCTGGTAGTTCTTCGGCAGGTCCGGGTAGAAGTAGTGCTTCCTCGTGAAGACTATAGCGCCGGGCGTCTCGCACTTGAAGGCGGAAGCCGCTGCAAGGCTGAGGAGTATAGCCCTCCTGCTGGGGACCGGTATAGCCCCTGGCAGGCCTAGGCATACGGGGCACACGTTGGTGTTGGGCTCCATACCCCTATAGTTGCTCCTGCACCCGCAGAAGAGCTTAGACCCAGCCTCTGTTAGCTGCACGTGTATCTCGAGCCCGATCCTAGCCTTCACCAGCGATCACCCCCGCCATTCCCGTATACTCCTCAACCAGGAGGCCTAGGCGGAAGAGCCTCTCCTCCCCCGCCCTCCCCGCCATCCACTGT
>JALUDK010000259.1 GCA_027044005.1 Acidilobaceae archaeon
GGTGCTTCACGCCGAATAGGAAGGTCCTCGTGCCCGGCTTGAATGTCTCTAGCGCGGTTATCAGGTTATAGTCTATGGCCCTCCAGGTCAGGTACTCCATGGGGTCTATGGTGAATGGGGACCCTACTAGCCCCATCCTGTCGTCATCCAAGCCCATGCTGCCCAGCATTCTCTGGAGCCTCCTCTTGATCCTCACCAGGGCATCGTAGAAGTCGTCTATGAGGTAGACTATGTAGAGCCTTTGGGAGGAGCTTAGTAGGCGCCCCAGAGCCGGGTTTGTGATAACAGTGCCATGGCTCAGGTAGGAGAGGTGGATGAAGATGACGGCGGTCCTGCACCCGCGGCTTGCCAGCCCCTGTAGTAGGTCTGTGGCTGTCTCCTCGAAGAGGCTCCTCCCGGCGTCCCTGGATATGGGGACTAGGCCTGCTACCTGCTCTATGCCCACGCAGGGCCTGTGCATCCTGCTGAGTAGCTTATCCTCGAAGTGCACTATGCAGTCCTCCCTGAGGCCCTCTATCTGCCCGGCGTTGTTCTTCAGCCACTGGTAGGCCTGCCTGAGGCCTACCCCCGTTAGGCCTGCTACTAGTATCAGCTTTTCTAGTCTACTGTCGCCACTTGCATTATCCACAATTGCACCCGTATACTATAGTATAGCCTTATTGAGATTTTTACTTTTACCTCGTTGCATCCTTATACGGGTAGCTGGTTGGGCTTGACTCCAAGGAGTGTGGCGTGCTTAGTCGAGTAGGGATGCTGGTCCTAGGCTAGCCCCTCCCTTATTATTGACACCGCGAAGCCGGCCATAACTAGGCTCATGAACTTGTCTACAAGCAGGGCCCCATGCCTCCCCAGGATCCGGAGGAGGAGCGTGCTCGAGGCCAGTATGGGGTAGGCCACCCCTATGTTAAGCGCTATGGATAGCAGGGCAGTGGCGGTGTCATAGGTGTACTTTATGTAGATCACCGCCGAGACCGCCCCGGGGCCTGCTAGGAGGGGGGTGGCCAGGGGGAATATCGCCAGGGACCCCGTGTCCCTGGCAGCCCCTATCTGGGCCTCGAACAGGCTGGCTATGGCGTAGACTAGGAGTATGATCCCCGCCGCCACCCTGAAGTCGTCCACCGTCACCCCCAGTATCCTGAAGAGGGCGTCACCCAGGAGGGTGAATGTGACTAGCATTATGAAAGCCGCTAGGAGCGCGAGCCTGAGGACCCTAGGCCTCTCCCCGGGCTCCACCCTCTGGAGCGCCGACTGGAAGTATGGCAACACGCCGACTGGGTCCATCACGACGAAGAGCATTATGAATGGTGTAGGGTCTACCATGCCCGCCACCGCCCTTGGGGGTGGGCGTTGCACTGATTTGGATATAAATACCTGCGAGGGTACAGGGGGTTAGATTGGAGTCTATGGGTGTCTTGGTATGCCCACGAGCAGGGCTCGACTATTGCCTAGGGAGGTTTATATTATAGACGGTGTGAGGACCCCGGTAGGCAAGTTCGGCAAGAGCCTCAGGGACATGCACCCCACAGACCTGGCGGCGATAACGATAAGGAGCCTCATGGAGAGGAACCAGCTCTACCCAGACATGATAGACCTCATACTCATGGGCCAGGTGATAAGGGCTGGGACAGGCATGAACACTGCCAAGCATGCGGCCATAAAAGCCGGGCTCCCGGAGGACGTGGAGGCGAGCAACGTAGACATGGTATGCGCCAGCGGCCTCAAGGCGATCATAGACGCATCCATCTACATAGCCAGCGGCATGGCCGAGGTAGCACTAGCAGGCGGGATGGAGAGCATGAGCCAAGCCCCATTCCTCCTACCAACAGGAGCAAGGTGGGGTATAAGGTACATATTCAAGGAGGAGGCAGGCATCAGGGACGCGATGGTCCACGACGGCCTCCGCGACCCCATATACGGGGGCCTAATGGGTGAGGAGGCAGACGAGACAGCATGGGAGTACAACGCCCCAAGGGAGGAGCTAGACTGGATAGCATACCAGAGCCACATGAGGGCAGCCAAGGCATGGGACCAGGGCCTACTCAAGGACCACGTAGTCCCAGTGGAGCAGGGCGGGAAGACGCTACTAGACTGGGACGAGGGCATAAGGCCAGACACAAGGCTAGAGAAGCTAGCAAGCCTCAAGCCAGTATTCACCGAGAGAGGACCCCACACAGCCGGGAACAGCAGCCAGCTAAGCGACGGGGCCGCCACGGTACTCCTAGCCAGCAGGGAGGCGGTGGAGAGGTACGGCCTCAAGCCAAGGGCAGTAGTCAGGGCATGGGCCTTCGCAGGGGTACACCCCAAGAGGTTCCCAGTAGCCCCAGTCAAGGCCGTCAGGCTCCTCCTAGAGCAGCTAGGGTGGAGCGTGGAGGAGGTGGACTACTGGGAGAATAATGAGGCATTCGCCGTGAACAGCCTCATAATGAACAGGGACCTAGGAGTCCCCTACGAGAAGCTAAACGTGCACGGCGGCTCCATAGCAGTGGGCCACCCACTAGGCTCCACAGGCGCCAGGATCACGATAGAGCTAGTCAACATCCTGGAGAAGAGGCAGGCAAGGAGGGGAGTAGTAAGCATATGCCACGGGCTTGGAGGGGCAGCTGCCATAGCAGTGGAGAGGGTCGAGACCAGGCTCTAGCCCCGGTGGCCCCTCATCCTCTCAGCCAGGACCTCGCCAACAGCCCTCTTAACAACCTCGAACACAACCTGCTCGACAAAGTGCTTGGTTACGCAGAACTCGCACGGCTTAAGCTTCAACGCCGCCTCCTCCACCTCGTCCCTATACTCAGATAGAAGCTTATCGACAGCAGCACCCACCTCACCCTTAACGGCGCTGGCTAGGCGGTCTAGGATCTCCTCCACCTCCGGGGACCCGGTGTAG
>JALUDK010000260.1 GCA_027044005.1 Acidilobaceae archaeon
GTATATTACCCACCATCGAGTATCCTTTCAACTCTATGATTAAGATTCAGTTCCTGAAGAGCTTCTTCTATTGCATCGGTTAGTTCATTGTCTTTCAACTCTATGATTAAGATTCCTCCCCCAGGGTCTCTTCCATACACTCGTTAAACCCTTTCAACTCTATGATTAAGATTCACATATAATCCACCCCCGACATTAATACTTAGGCTAGAGGTGCTTTCAACTCTATGATTAAGATTCGAAGGTCACATGGATAAGCATAGACGGCCTCCGATTCGAGAGCTTTCAACTCTATGATTAAGATTCATAATCGGCCCCAACCATAGAGACACGGCCTCGTCTTCCTCCCTTTCAACTCTATGATTAAGATTCCAGTACGTCGATTGGACCGACCAGGTGGTCAAGTTCGACGCTTTCAACTCTATGATTAAGATTCTCTCCACGTAGCACCGCGCCTATGGCCGGTGCTAGACCTCTTTCAACTCTATGATTAAGATTCTGCATTGCCTCCGCATAGCTCTACTCTATCATAGATCTTAGATTTTTCCATTACCCCTTGAGGTCTTGCCATCATGTCATCTATTTTGAGTGTCTCATGTGTATGGTTTCCTAGGATCCTTTTAAATGTTATCATAGTATGGCGTATGTATTCCCACTGTATTATGGGAAAATGAGTCCTTATTCTGCTTAATGGAACATTGGGATGCAGAACGCTAGTTTTTTCTATTCACCTTCAGACGTGTAAAGTTTATAACTCTCCCGGGCTAGGTTGGGAAATCCTTGTGAGGGCCGGGAGGTTTATAAGGAGGACTATGCTATTCCTATGGTGTTTCCCGGGCTAGTCCGGGAGTTGTGGTTTATGGGGTTTCTAATGCGTTTCACTTTTGTCTGCTGTGGCTTGTAGCTGGTGACCGGCGTGTTTGGTACAGTTTTGAGGAGGGCGTTGCGGAGGGTTCATGGTGCTGGAGGCCCCGTGCCGGGGGAGCTTAGGGGGTGGAGGTGGGATGAGCCCCCTGTTAGGCCTAGGGCTTATCTGGGGCTTGGTGTCAGCGAGGTTGCTTATAGGTACTGTGACAGCTTCCGGGACTTGTGGCTGAGAAGGGTTAGGAGGGTATCTAGCAGGGTTAGTGAGCCTCTCAGGGTTGGGCTGATAGTCCATAGGGTTTTCCATGAGGCTGCCGGTGACTTGAAGAGGCTGCTGGGTAGGGGGCTGGAGCCTTGGGATGCCGTGGAGAGGCTTCTCGCTAGGGCTGGTAGGGGGAGGGATTGGCCCCGCTGGGCTGTGGAGCTGTATAGAGCCCTGGTTACGATGTGGGCTGGCGAGAGTGCTGGTAGTAGCTTGCTATATGGCGGGGTTGGCGCTGGCTGGCTTCCATGGCTGAGCGAGTATGTGGTTGACGGGTCTCCGCTGGGCTTGTCGCAGAGGCTTAGGGTCGATGCTGTGGAGGGTTCTGGCGTTGTGGTTGAGGTGAAGTATGGCCAGGCTGACTGGAGGCACCGTATCGGGCTAGCTGGGTATGCGCTGGCGCTGGAGGCAGCTTTCGAGGTGCCGTACGACTATGGTGTCTTGGTTAGGGTTAGCGGTGTACCCGGTGGTAGGCCCAGGGTGACTCTGGAGCCCGTGTATATAGGCGAGGAGCTGAGGAGGAGGTTCCTGGAGAATAGGGATGACGCTATAGACGTTGTCCTTTCGGGGATCGATCCCGGACTGTCATCGTCGTGTAGCACTGCATGCCCCTTCTATGCAGTGTGCCATGGGGGTGCTGAGGGGTGAGGATGCTGGTCCTGGACGGGTATGGTCTAACGCTAGCCACATCCCATGGCGCGCTGGTCGTTAGGGGCAGGGATGGCAGGAGGAGCATCCCGCTAAGCGACGTCGACGTGGTGATAGTCGCCACCAGCGGCGTGTCGGTGACTAGTAGCGCGATCAGGCTGCTAGCCAGCTCCGGCGTAGAACTGGTAGTGCTCGACCATAGGGGCATGCCGGTCTCAATACTGTACGCTAGCCACTATACGAGGACCCCCGAGACGAGGAGGGCCCAATACGAGGCGCTCCACAATGGCCTAGCTCCACAGATCATAAGGGAGATAGCATACACCAAGGCCTGGAACCAGAGCTGCATACTACGTAAGCTACGCCACCACTCCCCAGAGGAGATCAACAGCTCCCTAGCAAGCATGATGGAGGCTCTAGACAGGCTAGCAGCAAGCCCGCCTAGGGATATTACAGAGGCCAGGAGGTGGGCAATGCACCTCGAGGCAGCAGCCGCCAGGGCCTACTGGTCCGGGGTGGCTGCGGTACTGCCCAGCGAGCTAGGGTTCGACGGCAGGGACCAGGACGCCCCCGACCCGGTCAATGCAGCCCTGAATTATGGGTATGGGATACTGTACGGCATAGCGTGGAGGAGCCTGGTACTGGCAGGCCTCGACCCCTACGCAGGCTTCCTCCACGCGGACAGGAGCGGGAAGCCCGTGCTGGCGTTCGACTACGTGGAGCTGTTCAGGGCCCACCTGGTTGATTACCCGTTAATCCGGCTCCTGCTCAGGGGCTGGAGGCCGGGCTACAAGGAGGGCAGGCTCGACCCGGCTTCGAGGAGGAGGATAGCGGAGGAGGTGAACAAGACCCTCTCATCCAGCATCGCGGGAAAGAGGCTAGAGAACATAGTCAGGGGGAACGCATTGGAGCTCGCCAAGAGCCTCAGGACCGGGAGAGAGTATAGGGCGTGGAGGGGATGCTAGATGAGGGTGATAGTCGTATACGATGTGAGCGACGACAAGAGGAGGCTCAGGCTAGCCAGAACCCTTGAGAGGTGGGGGCTATCCAGGATACAGCGGAGCGCGTTCACGGGGGTGCTCCAACCCGCCAGGATAAAGGACC
>JALUDK010000261.1 GCA_027044005.1 Acidilobaceae archaeon
GCCTTGGAGGGGCTGGGGGTTGGGGATAGGCTGGCCTACATCGTGTCCCGGGTATCCGGGCGCCGGGGCCCCCTGGCACCCTGTAGCGTTGACCTGGCCGTATCAAACCCGCCCTTCGGGGTGCACAGGAGGGGGGCCGACTGGGAGGTGCTCCTCCACGCTCTTGAGGCTGCTAGGCACAGGGTCTACGCTATACTGAAGTCGGGTAACATTGATTATCACCGCCGGGCCGCTGCTAGGGTGGGGTACAGGGTTAGGCTGCTGGGGAGTAGCCCCTTCCCCATACCAGCAAGTATGAGGCACCATGTGAGCAGGATGAGGAGGGTGATGGTGGATGTCGTACTCTTCGAGCGGGAGGGTGGTTGCGCCGGGTGAGCCCCTTGGGGTTGCGGAGGAGTATGTGGCCGAGAGTGGTACCTACGTTGGGGAGGATGGAGTGATCAGGGCCGCCATCCCCGGAGTGCTCCACCTCGACCCCCGGGGGAAGGTTGTCAGGGTTAGGCCCTTCAAGAGGCCCAGGCTCCCCAGGGCCGGGTCCAACTCCTTCGGCCTCGTGACCCAGGTGAAGCACGACCTGGTCGTGCTAGAGCTCTACGGGGAGGTTTCTACGGAGCCCTCGGCTAGGTGGCTCTACGAGTATGATAGCCCCCTCACTGGCGGGGTGCCGATACACCTCGTAACCAAGGAGTACGTCAAGGACCTGTACAGCTACTTCAGGCCCGGGGACCTGGTGCTTGCAAGGGTCCTCAGCCCCAGCCCCCCATACACCCTCACGACCAAGCCCCCGCAGCACGGGGTAGTCTACGCCCAGTGCTCCCGCTGCGGCTCCCTCATGCAGCCCCTCAACCCCCGGTCGATGAAGTGCCCCCGCTGCGGTCAGGTGGAGGAGAGGAAGGTGTCGGTCCTCGCCTCATCCAAGCTCCTCAGGATCAACCTGAGGAGGTACCTGGTATTCAAGAGGTGAGGCTTGCCTGCCCCGCAGGCTGCTGGCCGTGAGGATCCCCCAGGGGGTAGACCTGGAGAGGTTCCTAGATAGGGTATCCAAGGCCCTAGCCACAGGCTCAGCCATATACAGGGTCGAGGGGGGCACGCTCAAGATAATCGTGTATGGCAGCGAGGCGGAGATCAAGGAGACCGTCCGAAGGATCAAGCAGCTCCTCCGGGAGTACAAGACCCAGGAGAGGGGAGGGGCCAGGCTATACACGTGGAAGAGGATCCACAGGGATGCTGGCGGGGCTATACCACTGGACGCCCTAGCCCAGGCACTACGCCTCCAAGGCCACAAGGCGAGGGAGACGGGGGAGGGCCTAGAGACCACGGCAGCCTACGAGGAGGTAGCAGCAGCGGCCCAGGCAGTATGGGAGGCCATGAAGACGCTAGCCGGGTCGGGGGCGTCCAGGAGCGTGAAGAAGGCAATAGCAGCGGCCCACGCAGCCGGGGCCGGAGACCCCGGGGAGCTGCTCGAGGAGGCCCTTGCAACGGGGCTAGCCAGGGAGGAGGATGACAGGATTATCCCGGCAATGGAGTGGAGGATGCTCAGTGAAACCCTATTAAGCCGGAGGAGGCACGGGTTGAGGGGGGACTAGAGGATGCCCAGGGTAGAGGTCAGGCGTCTCGGGGACGGCAGGTACGATATCCTAATCGAGGGGGAGGACCACACCCTAGGCAACCTCCTAGCGGAGAGGCTATCCAGGAAGCCTGGGGTCAAGATGGCGTACTACACCAATCCACACCCCCTGGAGGACAGGATAATAGTACACCTAACCCTGGAGGAGGGAGACCCCATAAGCCTCCTAGAAGAGGCCCTAGACGAGATCATGGAAGAAGCACAATCCTTCGTAGAGGAGTATAGAAAGGCGCTACGAGAGAAGGGAGTAAGCCTAGAGGAGTAATGAAGCCCGAGACACGCATCCTAGCATCAAAATGCAGGGGAGACCTCTGCATAGCCCTAATACTAAGAGGCCCAGGATACGACGGGGCCCTAGCATCAACCAAGGGATGCCAAGACCTATGCCGCCAGGCTGAAGAGAAGGGATACATGGGAGAACTAAGATACCATACAGGCCCATGCAACTGCGGGCTACCACCATACCCAGGAAAACACACCCAAACAGAACAACTACTAGACACTATACTAGAAGCACTACACAAACTAAAACAAAACCCGCCATGCAACCCACAATAACATCCCTTAATCCTACAAGAAAAGAAAGCCCCCACCCGATCCCCCATAATTAGGAATTATGCTTGATATTGACATACAGACCATACCAGAGCTATTACCAGTCCCATCATGGGAATTCTTCTTTACAGCCTTGGCTATGGCCCCGGGGCAGAGGGCTATCCTTGTTAATCACATTATGGAAATTTGAATTCCGGGTAAGTATGTAATAACTGTTCATGCATTATACACTTGTTAATCACATTACGGGAATTCATACATGATATGAACTCAACAGCTCATACAAACCGACCATGCTTACTAATCCCATTGTAGGAATTCAACCTGTATGACAGGTGCAGACACTCGATAGACTACTACCTAACCTTGCTAGTCCCATCGTGGGAATTCTCCAACCCCTGTCCAAGCCCCAGCCCAGTATGCTGAGGCCCTAGCCTTGCTAATCCCATTGTGGGAATTCCTATCTAGATCTAGAACTATATGGGACATAACCGACATCGTGCTTGCTAATCCCATTGTGGGAATTCAACATAAAGCTGAACACCACCGGCATGGAATATACCGCCACGACTTGCTAATCCCATTGTGGGAATTCGGAGGGTACTGAGGAGGAAAGGAACGCTCTCGACAAGTGGCTACTTGCTAATCCCATTGTGGGAATTCCTATAATATATAAAGGCC
>JALUDK010000262.1 GCA_027044005.1 Acidilobaceae archaeon
ACACAAGGCTATACACAATGGCAAGGGGAGGAGTATTCCTAGGAGACCCGGTAAGTGGGGATGATATCATATTCTACAGGATACTAGACTTCTACCCGAGCCACTACGGCCCCCTACGGGTCAACGCGATAACGCCACTAGCAGCCCCACTCACGGTATGGAACAATATGAGCCACGCAACACTAGTAGGGACAGACGAGCTGGCGAGCGACGTGCAGGCAGAGTCGAGGAGGATCATAGCCCCATCCCTCCTACTGTCACTAGAAGGCCCACACCCGAGGATAGTAGCCCCCCTAGGAGTAAGGGCCACCAGCCTAGAAAGCCTAGGAGACTCGGTGATTATAGGATACAGCACAAGCCCCAACCTTGAGAGATACGACTCCACGAGGCTAGACGCCGGCACCCGGGGCCTCGCGGCTATAACGCTAGACACAATAGCGACAGCTCGGGGGGTAGGAGTCGTGCTGAGGCCCCCTCCCACAGCCACCCTAGAGGGCAGAGTATTTGGGGGCATACCCCTGGCAGGATACAAGAACCCCAAAGCCCACTTCAGGTCTAAGAACGGTGCAAGGCTTAGGGTCTATACCTACAACCTAGGAGATCCCCCGGGAGGGGCCGAGGTCGACGACTACACCCTGCCCCCAGGCAGGAGTATCATAGACTTGTCAGGGCACGGGTGGGGGATAGTATCGTTCAAGGTCCTCAAGGGGAGGCTGGACAAGGCGGTCTTCACACTCGACTAGTGAGCTCCTGGTAGACCTGGATGAGGCCCGCGGTCTTCACCAGGTTGCCTATGAAGGGTATGATCGCTAGCCTGTGGTCGACTACAGCTAGGGGTAGGGATAGTATGAATAGGAGCATACCCCCTATGAAGGCGTTAACCCCCCGGTTTACATGCTCCTCCAGGTCCCTCTTCAGCCTAACCCCCAGAACCAGCTCTCCGTAGTAGGCTACAACGATCATCCAAGCCCCAAGATACGGCCTGCCAAGAGCGCCAATGGCAACGCCAAGACCAGCGATCACGGCCCCAGCGAGGCCAGCGACCCTCACAACCGGCCTAGAATATCTGGTGGCCCTGAGCAGCCTCGTGTAGACGAACCCAGCGATAACGAGTAGGGCTGCCAAGCCGGGCAGCGTATAGGGAGTAAAGAGGGACTCGAGCCCCCTCAGCATGACTACAAGTAGGATAACCTCTATGATAATGGCAGCCAGTATGCTCCCAGCCATAGCAGAGGCCAGGAGCCTCCTCTCGGTAGCCACAGCCAGACACCATTACACACTATAAAATACATATGCACAGGCTAAATAAGACAATACATGCCCCCGAGCCACGCTACAGCCAGGCTAGAACTACTGGGACTCCTCCGCCAGGTAGTCACCGTACAACACAGTGGCGAGAGCAATGAGGGCCGAAGAGGCTGCATACTCGGTGGACAACGTTATCCCTGGGGCCAGGTCCACCACAAGGTCCGCGAACCTATAGACGCCCGGGGGTATACCCTCCCTGCTCCCGAAGAGCAGGTTAACCCTCCTCCTACCCTTGACTAGCCTCCAGAGATCCTCCCTGAGCTTTGACACCGGCTCCCCCTCGGGCTCGAACACTATTATGGGCTCCTCCCTCCTATCCCTGACCAGCTGGTGTAGGTCCTGAACCCTAACGGGGACCCTCCACGGCTTCCGGCTATAGCTCTTCTCCTGTATCCTGTACCTCGACTCTATACCCTCGAATATCCCCTGAAGGAAGTGGAGCAACTGGTCCCCCTCCACCACGCCAGCCGGGGCGACTACAAGCTCGCCCACCTCGAAGTTCTGCACCTCCCTGCCGATCCTAACCCCCATGTTGCGGCACGCATCCAATGGGCCTAGGTAGGGCATCTGTACTATGGAGAACCTCCTGAAGAAGCGGTGCAGGGGCGCCTTTCCGGGGCCGTGCTTCCTCCACTCCATGCTACCCGGGTACACGCTTATCAGAGCCTCATCCTGGAGTATCTCGACGGCCACCACCTTATCTGGCCTACTCAGGTTGACGCATGCCCCCGTAGCCCTCCTGACCGCGTCTCCCACCGCGACGTTGACATCGATACTAGTGAAGCTATGCCTCCCCCTCCTAACAGTCCTTACCGCGAAGCACTCGCTACCCGAGATCCTATCCTTGACAGCCTCCACAGCAGCCCTTTGAAGGTCCTCAAGTGTAGCCTTCGCCCTAGCATGGACTACGAGGACCTTATCAGCCTCGGGGACCCTCTCGAGGATGATCCTGTCCTCGCCGCCGCGACACCCGCTAACGAGCACTAGCCCCTTGAAGCCCTTGGGGGAGGGGATAGCCTCTAGCCAGGGCGCCTCCTCGACTATCCGGGAGGCGGCCACCCTCTCCATGCCAAGGGCCGTCTTTACAAGTATGCAGGGCTCCAGCCTAGCTTCACCTTGCCTTTAACTGGAGCGGGGAGACCACGACTGCCTTCTGCGGCCCCTCGGGGCCGGGGACCCATAGTAGCTTCGACTTTGCTATCTCGACCTTCCTTATGGCGTAGATCTTCCTAGCAGCCTCCTCCACCTCCAGCGCTAGGCTGCCCTCCTGGTCGCTGAAGACCATGGCTTGTATGAGCTCGTCTAGCGTGCTGTTCCTGGCCCTGTTTTCAATGATCTCCTGCATCCTCTTCCTAATCAGCTTCTTCTGGCTAGTCTTGCACCTGTACCGGGTGAATACGACGGCGGTGATCCTGAGCCCGTAGCCGTCCTTAGTCCACACGTCGAATATGCCCGTGATCTTGCTGCTCTTCCTCCTGGTCAGGCTCCTCAGGTAGTCGCGCAGGAGCTCGTGGCCCTTGAACCTTGTGTAGGCGGTGTCGCCCTCAACCTTG
>JALUDK010000263.1 GCA_027044005.1 Acidilobaceae archaeon
CCGTTCGCCTTCCACAGTACTATGTTCACTGGGTTATCGGGCATTCCCATACATACATATGGTTGTTCTCCAGCCTTTACTGGGAACTGTACTGCTGCGGCGTCGGGGAACTGGTCTAGTGCCCCTAGCTGGGGCACGTCCTCAGTCTCATCGCTCCACTCTAGGTATATTGCGAAGTGTGTCCCGTTGCTCACGGCGGCATAGCTAATCTGCCTGGGCTGGGTGTCTAGCCTCTGGGGGTAGGTTAGCAGCTGTGCAACTAGGACGGCGTTACCCTTGTCTGCTTGTTGCCAGAGCTCAGCTGTGGGGTCTAGTGGTATTGGGCCCTGCACGTACTTGGCTGTATAGGCGTTGGTTTGGGCGGTGACGGGGACTATGCCCATCACCGCTAGGGTTGAGGCTGCGAATATGAGTAGGATACCAATGAGGGCCGCCATCCTGTACCTCTTGTCCACCATGATCCACCCCCAGGCCTACCTTCTCCTGCTCTTCTTCATGTGGCTCATCCTTCCTACCTTGACCTTCTGGGCCGTGGGTATGGTCCACCTCTCCCTGCCTAGGGCTAGCCACTTGTACATGAGGTCTGCATCCTCCATGCTGAGGCCCTGGTCGGCTAGGACCTTGCTGGCCTCCATCTTGCTGAGGCCCTCCACCTCTATTAGCCTGAAGTACTCCCTGATTGCCAGTAGCTTCTTGAGGCTCTTCCTTACCTCCTCCTCGTTGCCTGCTGAGAATAGGCTTGCCAGGTACCTTATCGGCACCCTGAGCTCGTCTATGGTTGGTAGTATGTTCTTGTACTCTGCCATGTACTTGCCTCTCCTGTCTAGGGCTGTTATGACGGGGTTTAGTGGTGGCACGTAGAATACCATGGGTAGGGTCCTGTATTCTGGGTGTAGTGGTAGGGCTAGCTCCCACTTCTTGAACATGTAGTATACGGGGCTCTTCTGCGCGGCCTTTATGTAGTTATCCGGTATACCAGCCTCCCTGGCCTCCCTTATTACCTGGGGGTCGAAGGGGTCTAGTATTAGGCTCCTCTGGAACTCCACCAGCTTATCGTCGGGTACGTTGGCCACCTCCTCTATCCTAGTCTCGTCGTATAGCACGACACCCATGTACCTGACCTTGCCTACACATGAGACCGTACATACGGTGGCCTGCCCTGTCTCCAGCCTGGGGTAGCATAGTATACACTTCTCGCTCTTACCGGTCTTCCAGTTGTAGTATACCTTCTTGTATGGGCATGCTGTGACGCAGAGCCTGTAGCCGCGGCACCTGTTCTGGTCTATTAGTACGACTCCGTCCTCCTCCCTCTTGTAGATGCTCTTCCTGGGACATGCGTAGAGGCATGCTGGGTTCAGGCAGTGGTTACATATCCTTGGCAGGTAGAACATGAATACGTCCTTGAAGTTTAGAGTTATCTCCTTCTCTAGCACCTTCCAGTTGGGGTCCATCCTGGCGTAGATGTCTCCGCCGGCTAGATCGTCGTCCCAGTTGGGGCCCCACTTCACGTCCATCCTCTCGCCGGTGATCATGTTGACTGGGTTGGCGCTGGGCTGCTCCTGCTGCACGTTCTCGTCGAATAGCTTGTCGTAGTCGTAGTCGAAGGGTATGTAGTAGTCCTCCATCTTCGGCGGGTCCCTCTTCTTCATTACCTCCATCCTTAGCTTCAGCTTGCCGTTGTCGGCGACCCAGCCGCCGCCGTACTTCTCCTGGTCCTCCCATCTGTGGGGGTAGCCTACTCCTGGCCTAGTCTCTACGTTGTTCCACCACGCGTACTCCTGGCCCTCTCTGTTGGTCCACACGTGCTTACAGGTTATGCTACAGGTGTGGCATCCGATACACTTATCCAGGACCATGACCATGGAGATCTGGGCTCTCACCACTCCTCATCACCTCCCTCCATTACCCTGGGTGAGGAGTGAACCCATCTTCTCGTGGAGGTAAACAACTACCATTGTGTCCCTGTTGACCCCGGTGGGCCCGTAGTAGTTGAAGAAGTAGCTCAGCTGGCCGTAGCCTCCAACCATCTTGGTCGGCTTCAGGTCTACCTTTGTGGGGCTGTTGTGTATTCCTCCCTTCTTCCCTGTCAGCTTGCTCCTCCTGGTGTAGACGTGCCTCTCCTGTGCGTGGTACATTATCGCCACTCCCTTTGGTATCCTTGGGCTGGTGGCGACCCTAGCTACAACTGCCCCGTTGTCGTTGACTACCTCTATCCAGTCGTTGTCGCTTATACCCGCCCACTTGGCGTCCTCGTCGTTTAGCCACACCACCTGGCCTCCCCTGAAGAGGGTTAGCATCCTCAGGTTGTCCCAGAACTCGCTGTGTATGTTCCACTTGCCGTGGGGTGTCAGGTACCTTAGCACTAGGTACCTCTTACCGTTGGCCTCCACCCTGTAGCTGCCGTTGGGCTTTATCCCTAGCTTAGCGGCTACATTGCTTAGCGAGCCTAGGCTTATCATGTCCAGTGGAGGCTTGTACGTGGGCAGCGCCTCTCCCATCTCTATGAACCAGTCGTGGTCTATGTAGAAGTGCTGCCTGCCAGTCAGGGTCCTCCAGGGTACCCCCATCTCGGTGTTTATAGTGAATGGCGCGTATGCCCTGCCCGGTGCCTCGATGCCGCTCCACATCGGGCTGGTGTGAGCCCTCCTGGGCTGCCTGACTATATCGTCGAACCTGATCTCCTCGGGGTTGTAGGCATCCTTCTCGATTAGCATCTTCGGCAGGTCCTTACCCGTCTTAGGCACTAGTGAGCTAAAGGCGCGTAGCTGTAGCTTACCATTGGCCTCTGGGCTCAGTGCCATTATAGCCTCGGCAGCGTTCTTATCGAACTCTATGTCCGGGCACCCGTCTGGGCA
>JALUDK010000264.1 GCA_027044005.1 Acidilobaceae archaeon
GGCTGGAGCCACCGCCGGGTGCTTGGAGGAGGATCCATATAATCACGGCTGCCACTGTTATAGGGCCCGCCATCTTCCTTATGAAGTGCGCTAGCGAGGACCTTACACTCCACCATACGACTCTCATACTTGGCTTGTGCATTAGGGGTAGCTCCATTACTAGGTAGGGTTTCCCGGGAGCCTCTCCCCCGTAGATGCGGTGAGCAATCCTAGCTGTGATTAGGGCTACCAGCGCCGATAGGGTGTAGATGCTGACTGCAACCACGGCCTGGGTTAGGGGGCCTTTGAAGAATGCGGATACGAATGCGAGTAGTACTATTAGCCTTGCGCTACATATGACGAATGGGATCGAGAATATGACCCTCATCCTCTCGCCTGCTGGGAGTAGGCGGGATGTCATTATCGCTGGCACATTGCACCCGAGTCCTAGTAGGTATGGGTAGATGCTCCTGCCTGAGACGTCCAGCCTCTGGAGGAATGGGTGGAGTGAGACTGCTATTCTAGTCATAACCCCGGAATCCTCGAGGATCGCTAGGAAGGCTGTTGCCACTGCTATCAGTGGTATGAACGAGGCGATAACGCCTACACCGCTTAGGACGCCAGAGACTAGGCCCCAGGCTAGCCCCTGGTCTGGCACCATTGATAGGAGCCTGTCGAAGGCCATGCTGATGATCCCGGCTAGGCTGTACTCCTCTATCAACGCGGCGGCGTGGGGCATGCCTAGCGAGTAGAGGATCATGTTTAGAGGGAAGCCTATGGATATGCTGAACACTGCGAAGAAGGCTGCGAATAGAATCGCTATGCTGGCTAGGGGGCCCAGTATGGGGTGCAGCATTATCTTGTCGATCCTAGCCCCCAGCTCTCCGGGGGTCCTCCTTATAATGTACCTCCTTGCCAGGGCCTCCGCCGTGTCTAGCCTAGCTGATGCGATCACGTCCTCGGGGTCTATTCCCTGGGATACAAGGGCTGATTTTATCCTATCAGCCTCGCCCAGTATCCTCTCACCTATGCCTGCCGCTATGCCCCTTGCTACCTGGTCCCCGGCTAGTAGCTGTACTGCTAGCCATCTCTTGGATAAGGGTCTTATCTTGTCCCCGTCTATTAGCTGCTCTAGTATGCTTATGTAGGGTTCTAGCGGGCCATAGTCTATCCTTAGCTGTGGCTTGCTCGTGCTTGTAGTGCTTATCGCCTCCCTGACCCTCTCCATGCCTACGCCTTCTAGTATGCTCACCCTGTTGATCCTCACACCTAGCCTGCGTGATAGGCCTTCCACGTCGATGTGTATCCCGGATCCGTGTGAGAGTAGAGATTTCGTGACTAGGACCTCTACTGGGCCCTGGTATGCCTCTAGTAGCTGTGTTAGAAGGTATATACCTGCTTCCGGCTGTAGCCCGTCCAGTATGAATACTATCTTGCCCGGCTTTAGGCTGGTTATCGCATCTACTAGTATCTCCTCCTCTATCGTGCCACCGTCCATGGCGTAGGCTCCGGGCGTGTCTACTATGCATGTGTCGTCTAGCCTACTGTAGTGCAGGTCTACTGTGACTCCGGGCCAGTTGGCTATCCTGCTCTTGCCGCCTGTTATCTGGTTGAATAGTGTGGACTTCCCGCTGTTCGGGGTGCCTACTAGTAGTACTACCGTGCTGCATTCCCCCGCCTCCTCCACGAGGTGTATTGTCTTTGCGTGACCGTGCCTCAACCTCGTGCCACTCCCCGCGGCTTTGGCATATATTCTACCATGTAAAATTCCGGGGGCCCGAGTCTAATAAACACTGTTAAACTAGCAAGCTTTTCGGCTAAGAAACAGGTTCACCCTCGCCCAGGACCTCAACCTCTATACTGTCAGCGACATCACGGCCCACCGCAACCCTGGTTCCCATAGCCTCCACTATAACCGGGCTCCAAGGCACGCTGGGGTTGCTCACTATGGTGAGAACGGAGCCCGGCATGATCCCTCTACTCTTCAGCATTCCACCCACGCTACCCCCGGGCACACTCCTAACCCTAACCCTAGCACCCTCTGGAGCCCTGCTCAGCGCCGTCAAGCCCCTGCACCCAACCCGGAAATATGCCCTGGCAGTGGCCATTAACGCTGGGTGCTCGAGGGTATGTACGAGAGGAGGGTTGCAGTAGTAGATGGGCTTAGGATAAGCTACATAATAGCTGGCTCTGGCGATGCTGCAATAGTGTTTATACACGGCCTCGGTGGCAGGGCCGAGGCTTGGCTCTACCAGCTAAAGGCGCTCTCACCCAGACTCAGGGCGATAGCTGTCGACCTGAGGGGCTTTGGCAGGTCCGAGCGGCCACCCACTACCCCGGGCACCATGGACTTCGCCAGGGACGTGCTGGGCGTTATGGACTGGGAGGGGGTAGGGGAAGCAGTAATAGTAGGCTCTAGCATGGGTGGCATGGTCGCGCTAAGGCTGTATGAAGCGGCGAAGGATAGAGTCAGAGCCCTAGTCCTATCCAACACCAGCCCCAGGATAAGGATAAACACTGGTCTACTACGAAGGGCCCTGCTAGAGGAGGACCATGAGGCCCAGGGAATGATATCCAGGAGGCTGGGCGCCAGCAACCTATCCAGCCTACTATCCGGAAGCCCCGACTACATACTGAGAGTAGCAGCAAGGATACAAGGAGAAGACCTAACCCACATCACCAACACCATATCCAGACCAACCCTGATCATAGGAGGAGAGCTAGACCCAATCACCCCACCACACGAGCTAGCCAAGCTGCACGAGGCAATACAGGGCTCAACCCTCAAGATAATACGGGGAGCAGGACACCTAACCCACATACAGAAACCAGTAGAATACACAAGCATCCTAAGAGAATTCCTAGAAAAGATAGGAATCACAGCCTAATCAGCACCAACCGAAAAGGGAGGGCCGTCAAAGCCAGGGGACTCGTCACCACTCCGACGATGCGGGCGACACCCAACGGCAGATCATCCGGCCCGTAAAGCGATAGATAGGCCCAGCCCCCATTAAAGCCCACGCTTCCAAAACCTACACTCCAAATAGACCTAATCTAGGTTTAGGGAATAATGGTGCGGGGGGTGGGATTTGAACCCACGCAGGCCTACGCCATCGGGTCCTGAGCCCGACCCCTTTGACCAGGCTCGGGCACCCCCGCCCTCTTGCTTGATTCCGTTTAGAGGACTGTATCCCTGGATGGGTTTATTAACTCTATCTACAGCCAAGGGATTAAGGTCCCGTAAGAGTCTACTCTTGGAGATCTATTGGTACTGCCTCATCCGCCCTGAAACCTATTTTTGCATGAGTCCCATCGCAATACGGCTTTTTGTTTGATGAACCGCATCTGCATAAGGCCGCTACTACATTCCCGTTGATCTCGATTAAGTATGGCCCATTTTGCTTTGCTATAATTCTTATTCTACGCAACATTGCCACCCAACTCCACCATATATATGGATGCACGTTTTATCACTGTCTCTATACAAACCTTGCCGTATAACCCTTTTAACCGTGTCAGTGTATCAGGGGCCTCCTGGCGTCTAGGTGTTGCGGTGACTGATGGATGGGTGTGATTGACATCCTCGCTGCCATAGCTGATAGGTTTCCGACTATAAAGAAGCCCGCGCCGAAGCCTACGTTGTACCAGAGGCTCGCTTGGACTGGTATTATACTTGTGTTGTACCTTATCATGGCTAATATTCCGCTGTACGGCATACCCGAGCAGAATCTAAGGTCCCAGTTCACCCTCCAACAGATCATCTTCGCTTCCAGCGCTGGCACGCTGATGGAGCTGGGCATAGGCCCCATAGTCACAGCTGGACTGATACTCCAGGTACTAGTTGGAGCCAAGATACTCAACATGGACCTTACAAACCCTGAGGATAGGAGGAAGTTCACCGCTGCCCAGAAGAGCCTAGCCGTCCTCTTCGGCATATTCGAAGCCACAATGTTCGTCCTAGGAAACAGGTACTGGGCCGGGACAGGCGTAACGCCTACTACACTTGACAGGATCCTAGTCATAGCACAGCTAAGCCTAGCTGCCTTCCTGGTCATAATGATGGATGAGATGCTACAGAAGGGTTGGGGCATAGGTAGCGCTATAAGCCTCTTTATCCTAGCAGGCGTGGCCCAGAGCGTCATGTGGAGCCTGCTAGGCTTCGTACCCGGGGTCGCCGCGAACTACGGGCTCATCCCAGCCCTGATCAGCGATGCAAACATTTTCCTCATAGCGCGGCCCAACGGGTTCCCTGATCTAACAGGCCTGTTTGCAACCCTCTTCATAATCCTCCTACTGGTCTACGCCCAGGCAATGAGGGTGGAGATCCCCGTAACGTCCCAGAGGCTTAGGGGGATAAGGTCGAAGGTGCCCCTACAGTTCATCTACGTGACAAACATACCGATACTCCTTGTAGGCATATTCGTGGCCGACCTACAACTGCTCCAGGGAATAATAGCCGACTTCGCTGGGACAGACAGTAGGATCTATCAGGCATACTCAAACCTAGTCTACTACCTATCACCTCCCCGTGGAGTTGTGATAGCCCTCCAGGACCCGGTGAGAACCCTCACATTCGCCATCTCCTGGACTATAATGTCGGTAATATTCGGCTACCTATGGGTCGAGATAGCCGGGCTCAACCCCAGAGACCAGGCGGAGAAGCTAATAAAGAGTGGCCTAGAAGTGCCTGGAATGAGGAGGAACCCGAGGATACTTGAGAACATACTGAGCAGATACATCTACCCACTAACACTGCTAAGCAGCCTAATAGTAGCCGCAATAACCATAGTAGCCGACATCTTTGGCGCCTACGGCACCGGGACTGGAATCCTACTGGCTGTCGGAATTATAAACCAGTACTACACCATGATAAGCTACGAGAGGGCGCTGGAGACCTACCCGCTGCTTAGGAGGCTACTGGGTGAGGGATGATGAGACACCCATTCAGGGTAGTCATAGTAACCGGGGTCCCCGGAGTCGGAAAGACAACGGTACTCACCAAGCTAGGCGAGATCGCCGAGAAGGAAGGCATCAGGGTCAAGGTGACCAACTACGGCTCCTACATGCTCGAGACAGCCCTCAGAGAGGGGCTAGTAGAGAATAGGGACCAGCTACGCCACCTACCCCTGAGGAGGCAGCTAGAATTACAGAGGCTGGCTGCCCGGAGGATTATAGAGGACGCCGCCAAGGAGCTGGGCGACGATGGCGTGCTCATAGTTGACACCCATGCCCTGGTTAGGACCTCGGCAGGCTACTGGCCCGGACTCCCTAGGCACGTGCTGGACGAGCTGAAGCCTGACATGATAGCGGTGATAGAGGCCAGGCCCGAGGTTATAGTTGAGAGGCAGGCTAGGGATAAGGGCAGGTACAGGGCGGATATGGGCGGTGTGGAGGGTGTAGCTAGGCTCATGGAGAACGCTAGGGCTGCTAGTCTGGCCAGCGCTGTCCACTACGCCTCCACCGTGGTGTTCGTGGAGAATAGGGAGGGGGCTCCAGAGGAGGCTGCCACGGAGCTCCTAGGGTATATCAGGAACCTATAGCCTGCCCCTTTGGGGGCCCGCGATGGATCTACTTCCACTGTTTCCGCCACTCCTCGCGGTCTCCTCCGCAATCCTAGCGGTGATGGTGTATAGACGCATTGTCCCTTATGATGCTATTAAGACTGCTATCGACGTGATAGCGGAGTACAGGGCCCTTGAGCGTGGTGCTAAGGGTAAGAGGGCGCAGAAGAAGCTGAAGTCGCTGGAGCCCGAGTATAGGAGGGCTAGGAGGCTAATCTTCAGGAGCACCATGGTCAAGTTCCTCATACTGACTAGCTTCTACATAGCCGGGGGGCTGGCATCGGTGATCGTGTATCCCCTGGTCAAGTCGCCCTACTCCCTTCCACTAGTCACCACGGAGATCAACGGGGCCACAGTTGTACCCACGTTCATGCTGTACTTCCTGGCCTTCATATACACGAGTCTAGTCTATAGGAAGCACCTCCTATAGCGGCCTTACCCTTATAACCCGCCTAGGCAACATGCCGCCTCCACGGCGGGCTAGGCGGGGTGCATGCCATGGTCAGGCCTGCACTGAGGAGTAGGAGCCTGAGGAGGGTCCAGAGGAGGACTCCTGGAGGTAGGACTGTTACCAGGTATGAGAGGAGGAGGCCGGGCCCGGCTAGGTGTGCCAGGTGTGGTAGGCCCCTAGCTGGGGTCCCTAGGGCTAGGCCCAGCGTGCTACGGGGTATGAGCAGGACAAGTAAGAGGCCTGAGAGGCCGTATGGCGGGGTGCTCTGTCCGTCATGCCTAGCAGAGGCCCTAAGAGAATCGATAATAAGAGGCTTGTAATAGTAGTATCGGGATCCCCGGGATCCGGGAAGTCTACAATAGCCAGGAGGCTAGCCGGGGATCTCGGCCTCCGCTACCTCTCCACAGGCTCCATCTTCAGGGAGACAGCCAGGAAGCTGGGCGTCTCGCTGGTAGAGCTTAGCGTTATGGCAGAGTCGGATCCTAGCATAGACCTTATGATAGACAAGAGGACCATCGAGGAGGCTCGTAGGGGCGGTGTCGTGATCGATAGCCACCTTGCCGCATGGCTTATACACGATATAGCAGACTACCTAGTCTACACTAAGGCTCCACTCATGGTTAGGGCCAGAAGGGTTGCCG
This sequence comes from Acidilobaceae archaeon, assembly GCA_027044005.1. Classification (GTDB taxonomy): domain Archaea; phylum Thermoproteota; class Thermoprotei_A; order Sulfolobales; family Acidilobaceae; genus S012-22. The sequence goes on from JALUDK010000264.1 coordinate 6,633, forward strand.
AGAGGGACAAGGTAAGCCTCGGAGAAGCGCTAGAGGAGATAGTTGCCAGAGAGTACAGCCAGTGGAGGAGGTTCAAGAGGTACTATGGCATCGACGTCAGGGATCTAGGCATCTTCGATATTATAATAGACACCTACACGTACGGCAGGGAGGAGGCCTATAGAGCCACTGTGGAGGGCCTCAGACTGGCCCTGGGCAAGGATTTAATATAGCAACCCTCACAGGTGGAGGCAGGGGTTGAGGGATGGCAGTGATCGAGGTCGGGCGGATCTGCGTCAAGGTCTACGGCAGGGAGGCGGGTAGGAAGTGCGTCATAGTTGATATAATAGATGAGAACTTCGTACTGATAACGGGCCCCAAGAGCCTAACAGGCGTTAGGAGGAGGAGGGCCAACATAGACCACATAGAACCTCTCGATAAAAAGATCGACATCGAGAAGGGCGCCAGTGACGACAAGGTCCTGGAAGCCATAAAGAAGGCAGGGCTAGAGGACTTTATGAGGGAGCAGGTAAAGCCTGCACCAACAATATAGCCCCCACCCTCTAGGACCCATACTTAATCCTCCCATACAAGCACCCCAATAGGCGGAGGGGAGCGTATAGTGTCGGAGGACCCCACAAGCAAGGGCAGGAGGTTCCTCGAAGAGATAGACGAGTTCTGCGGCTCCAAAAGAGCATGGCATGTGAAGTACGATGAACCTACAGATCCGAAGTACGGGTGGCTACCCACAGAGAGGCCCATAGAGAAGCATATAGAGTATGGCGTGATAAACCTAGACAAGCCTCCAGGGCCGACCAGCCACGAGGTGGTTGCGTGGATAAAGAGAATGTTCAACCTTGAGCGGGCAGGGCACGGGGGCACCCTAGAGCCTCTAGGCACATAGGAGGCCGGAGGCGGGGATACCCCAAGGTTACAGGTGTCCTGCCCGTAGCGCTAGCCAGGATGACCAGGATCGTGGGCACGGTGATACACTCTAGCAAGGAGTACGTATGCGTAATGCAGCTCCACAAGCCCGTAGACGAGGACAGGCTCAGGCAAGTAGTCTCAATGTTCGTCGGGACGATCTACCAGAAACCCCCGGTTAGGAGCAGCGTAAAGAGGAGCCTCAGGAAGAAGAGGATAAACAAGATAGAGCTACTCGAGTACACCGGCAAGTACGCCTTGATGATCATAGACTGCGAGGCAGGCACCTACATGAGGAAGCTATGCTGGGATATAGGCCTTATACTCGGCGTGGGGGCACACATGAGGGAGCTCAGGAGGACCAGGACAGGGCCATTCAACGAGGACAAGGGCCTGGTCAGGCTCCAGGACCTGGCCGAGGCCCTATACAGGTGGAGGGAAGAGGGCAAGGAGGACCTGCTACGCCGCTATATACTGCCAGGCGAGTACACGGTATGCGGCATCCCCAAGGTTGTACTCAGAGACACCGCCGTGGAGAGCATAGTCCACGGCGCAACCCTAGCAGTCCCGGGTATAGCGATGATCCAGGAGGGGATAAAGAGGGGGGATCTAGTTGCTATGCACACCCTCAAGGGGGAGCTAATAGGCCTAGCCAAAGCCCTCATGACCACGGAGGAGGTCCTAGAAGCCACTAGGGGCGAGGCTTTCAAGCCCGAGAGGGTGATCATGGAGCCAGGCCTATACCCTAGGGCTTGGAAGAGGAGAACAGGCTAGAACCACTCCCATGGTTCGACCCGAAGGCTCCTACCCCGGTAAACTAGGCCCCTATCCTCCACTACCCTCCCTATGACCTGGCAGGGGATCCCTAGTGCGTTGCACGAGTCTAGGAGGCACCCTACCCTAGGCTCAGGTACTGCTACTACAAGGTTATAGTCCTCCCAGCTACTGTAGGCGTCTCCAGCCTCCATGCCTAGACCCCTGAGAACCCTGAGCACTCTAGGGTCTACTAGCGGGTCCCCTAGCACCATTCCTACGCCGCTGGACTCTGCGATTACCCTCAGAGTATAGCCAAGGCCGTCGCTATTATCAGAGGATGCTGATGCGCCGCAGGATGATATGCTTGGGCCCGCGGCTAGCGGTGGCCTGGGCCTCCTCAGCAGCTCGACGAGGTCCTCACCTAGCTCGGCAATGTTTATCCTGCCCTCCATCGCTAGTCTGGCCAGGAGTCCGTAGCCAGAGTAGCCTATCTGTACAACCAGGTCTCCTGGCCTCGCCCCGCTTCTCGGGATAGGCCTAGTCGATATTCCTACCATAGCAACGTCTATCCAAGAGTCGCATCCGCACTTATTTGTATCAGACTTTAGTACCTCTACGCCGATCCACTTAGCGGCGCTACCGACACCATGTGCAGCCTCCAGCGCCTCTTCTAGGCTAGGCACTCCTATGCTGTACATGAGTCCCAGCGGCTTGCCCCCGCTGGCCGCGATGTCGCTGGCAGCTGCTACCACAGCCCTCCATGCCCAGTCTCCTATACTGGCCCAGGGGGGCCTGCTTGCCGACATGGAGTAGCCGTCCATGTTTACCAGGAGTCCCCCCTGCGAGGGGCAGGCATCATAGTCTAGGCATCTCCTTGATCCGGTGATGTCTGCTAGTAGCCTATGGATGTCTTCTTGCCTCATCCTACCTCTTCCCGGCCTCCTCTAGTAGCCGTCTTAGCCTCATTGGCTCAGGGCGGAATATCTCCTTTGGCATCTCCTCTGGCTCTCCTCTTATCACCGGCTTGAACTCCATCTTTCCGATTATGTCCCTCTCTATGTCGATGCCTGGAGCCACCTCCTCGAGCTTAAGGCCGCTACTCTCCATCCTGAATACCGCCCGCTCTGTGACAACTAGCACATCCCTACCGGCCTCCACCATTCTCTTGCACGGGCAGAATACCTTGTATACGTGTTCCACGAACTTTACTACCTCCCCGTCTCTTACAATATGGAGCCTCCCGTTGCTTACACGTATATCCCTCTTACCAGCGGTGAAGCCTCCTGCATAGTATATCCTAGGGGCTCCCGATATTATCACCGGGAACCCGCCGGGACCTGGTAGTCTGCCTGGGAGCATGCTTGGGTTCACGTTACCCTCCCTGTCTATCTGTAGGAATCCGAGGCTAGCCGCGTCTATCACACCACCCTCGTATATGGCGAATTGGTCGGGCATCTGGATTATCGCGTACGGGCCTATCGCTGCTCCAAAGTCTGGCCCGGTTAGTGGGACCCCTCCCCAGGGGCCTGACTCTATCGTCGTCGCTATGACTTCGTCTACCTTCTCCTCTACTGCCACCTGCATGACGTGGCTGGGTATACCTACCCCCAGGTTGACGATTATCTGTCTACCCTCCTCAACAGCTAACCTGACTAACTCTAGTAGGACCCTCCTGGCTATCACCTTTCTTATGCTGAGCGGCATCCTGCCGACGAG
>JALUDK010000265.1 GCA_027044005.1 Acidilobaceae archaeon
CTACAGGCTAACCGTGCTGGCCCATGGGGGTAGGGCCTCGAGGAGCCTTGCAGATACTCTGGAGGGCCTCGGCGGCTCTGTCGACTATGAGGAGGACAGGGTTCTAGCCGTGTTCAGGCTCTCTAGCCTGTACGAGGCCAGGAGGATCATAGAGGCGATCTACTAAAGTTGCCCCCGGAGCCCCGCTAGGCCCGGGGACAGGGTGCGGACGTAGTGATACCATGGGGCACTGGCATACCGGACTGGACCAGGCTTGCAGACATGGGGCTGGAGGCTCCCGGGATCCAGGCCATCCTCCTATCCCGAGGCATGGGCGAGGCGGAGTATAGCGGTGTCGAGGGCCTGGATTGGGAGTGCTGCGGCCTATACACTGTTAAGGTTAACGGCGGCGGGCCCCGGGCCGAGGAGCCTGTACCCCCAACTCCTAGGGTGGCAGCGCCGATCGGCATGCTAGACCCTTGGAGGTGCCCCCTCGACCTTCCCGGGGACAGGGTGGATGGTGTCCTGGTCAACCCTCTAGGGTGGAAGCCGCTAACCCCCAGGCTGGGGGTGCAGGGTACCAGCTGTGTTGAGGCTGACGGGCTAAGGGCTGGACTCTTCCACCTCGAGCCCCTGGGGATGGGGGCCCCGTCTAGGTGCGTCGCCGCCAGGCCCGAGGGGAGGATTGGGGACTTCAGGGTTGGCCAGCATAGGGTGGTGTATGGGGGAAGGCAGTGGAGGCACGGTGTTGCGTCCCTCATAACAGGCTCTACCGGGGTTGCCGCTGTGACACGTGGCTCCACTGCCATAGAACCCGGTGGGGGCCTCTTGGTGGAGCTCGGCTTCTACGATTACGAGGCCTATGTGCTCTACCCGCTCCACTATAGGCTACTCGGCAGGGTGAGGAGGGGGGATAGGGTTGAGGTTGAGGCCCTGTCGATCCACCTTAGGGGCCCTGGGGGCGGGCTGGGCATCTCCAGCCCTAAGGGGTTGAGGGCCACCCTGTACCCTGGGAGGGTGGAGGTCGAGGCTGAGAGCCTAACCCTGGTTGCAGGCTCGGAGAGCCTCGCCTACAGGGCGTTGCTGGAGCAGACAGTGGCTTGGAGGCCCATTGAGGCCCCCTCTACCGGGCTGGGCCACCTTAGGCCAGGCCCTGGTGCCCCGCTCCTCCTGGAGTCTTGTGGAGGCGAGATCGTCTTCCTGGTCCAGAACCCGTCGCTTAGGGACGGGATCTTCGAGGCTAGGATTAGGGCTCCCGTTTCTAGGGTTGATGTGGGGAGCCCCTTGGGGTCTATGGAGGTCCCGGCTCCCGGGGGATTGTTCAGGGTTCCGGCTCCCCGTGGGTATGTGGGTGTTGCCCGGGTTAGGCTTGGGCGTGGGCTACTGGTTAGACTTAGGAAAAGTGGGGGGCCGGGCCGCCTCATCCGTCCCGTGTGACTCACGGGTGTATGCGGCCCTGGCTTGCCCTGGCCATCTTATTATTGCTGGCCTATGTGGGGTTATATCATGTGTGGTTAGATGCCAGTGGCGTCTCCCATGTCTATGGGCGCTACTTCTTGTAGCCTACCCTCCGCCGCGGCCTTCACGTACTCTAGGAAGTCCTCCTCGTATGGTACGCCTACGAAGGTCATCTTGCCGTTTATCGCTATTGCCGGCACGCTCATGACCCCGTACTTGTCAGCTATATCAGGGTTCTCGTACGCCTCTACTGTGTCTGAGATTATGTTCTTGACTCCCTGCTTGTAGGCCTCGTAGGCGAACATGTTGGCTAGTAGTACTGCGTAGGGGCAGTAGGGGCATGAGGGGGTTACTATGGTCTCTATGTATACCTTGCCCTTTATGTCGGCTAGGGCCTCCTTGGTCGAGTCCTCTAGGCCCGAGTCGCCCTCGCTTATCCTCATTATAGTCTCTATTAGGCCCCTGATCTCCTCCCCCGCTGGGATGCCGGTGTAGCGTATGTAGCCGTCTATGAGGGTGACGCTTGGTATCCTCTCTATGCCCTGTGCCTTGAATGCCTCCTGGTCCTCGGGCTTGCTCTTGTCGTGTATCCTCAGGTCTATGAGCCTCTTACCGTCCCTAACTGGGCTGGCCTCCTCTATGGCCTTCATTAGCTTGACCGTGTCGTCGCAGGTCTGGCAGTTGGGGCCTATGAAGACGTCTATCCTCACCGGGTCTATCATCTCTGCTAGAGTCTCCTTTAGCTCCTCCATGAAGTCCGGCGTCAGCTCCAGGCTGTAAAACCCAGCCATCCTACCTACACCACTTTGACAGTGTCGAACTTCCCAGGGCTTTTTAAGGATTGTATAGAGTCACCAATTTAACAGTTGTCATCAAATCTAATCTACTAGGCGGTGTGTAGAGTCTTGGCTAGGCAGAAGAATGGGCTACTACTGCCATGCGAACACGCCGTTAAGGCAGTGATACCATCTATACGCGCCTCCATAGCTAGGGTCCTAGTGGAGGACTTCAACCTGTCTAGGTACTCCGCCGCTAAGGTTCTCAGGACCACGCCGGCAGCTATAACCAATTACCTGGAGAAGAGGAGGGGTGACAGGTACGTTGACACGATCATGGGTTCCCCCCAGCTCAGGAGCCTTGTGGTAAAGTCTGCTCAGGTCCTGCTCTCTATAAATGAGAGGGAGGATAAGGAGGCGTATAAGGAGTACCAGAGGGCTATATGCATGGTCTGTAGCAGGGTCAACGAGGTTGCCCTCGAGATAGGCTGCCCGGCCACCATGCACGCGGGGAACAGGGAGTAGGGCTAAACATTATTACCCCTTAAATACCCACTCCTCATCATAGTAGCGGGCTTTGGGCCTCCACGTGGCTGCGGTGTATATGATGGCCGGGATACACGTTAGGGAGTAC
>JALUDK010000266.1 GCA_027044005.1 Acidilobaceae archaeon
GGGGATGCCCATGCCGGATCCTGACTACAGGTGGTGCACCGGCAGGAAGCTGGACGCCCTCAGGGAGGGCTTCAGGGAAGCGGCCCGGGGCAGGGTGGTAGTCGTCACCGGCGACAGGGATGCGGAGTCGGAGAGGAGGGCCAAGAGGCCGCCAGTGAGGCTGGACGAGAAGCTTGGCTACCCCGTCGTATCCCCCCTAAAGCTCTGGAGCGGGGCCCACGTGCAGGCCTACATACTATCCAAGGGTATCCCGCTCAACCCGCTCTACGAGAAGGGCTTCTACAGGATAGGCTGCTACATATGCTTCGCCCTCAGGGGGTGGGAGATAGAGGTGATGAAGAGGGGAGGGGTGCTCGACAGGATAATAGGGCAGAGGCCCGGGCACAAGGTCCTCATAGACAGGTTCCTGGAGATGAAGAGAAAAGGATTTGGAGGAGACCTCGGAGATTGTATATGTGGGGCGTAGGTGCACCAGGGTTGGACGTGGAGGAGAGGCTCAACCTGATAACTAGGGGAGCCCTTGAGGTGGTAACCAGGGAGGAGCTCAGGGAGAAGCTGGAGTCGGGCGAGAGGCTACGGGGCTACATAGGATACGAGCCCAGCGGGCTCGTGCACATAGGATGGCTCATATGGATGATGAAGGTAAGAGACATGGTTGAGGCAGGGGTGGACTTCACCGTGCTGGAGGCGACGTGGCATGCCAGGATCAACGATAAGCTCGGGGGAGACATGGAGCTGATAAGGGAGTCGGCCAGGCTGGTCAGGATAGTCATGGAGGCCCTGGGGGTGCCGGTGGATAGGATAAGGTTCCTGGACGCCGAGGACCTTGCCGGGGACAAGGACTACTGGGCCCTCGTCATAGGGGTGGCAAAGAACGCTACCCTGGCGAGGATCAAGAGGGCCCTCACAATAATGGGTAGGAGGGCCGACGAGGCCGAGCTGGACGCGTCGAAGATCATATACCCGGCTATGCAGGTCGCAGACATCTACTACATGGACCTAGACATAGCCCTGGGAGGGATGGACCAGAGGAAGGCCCACATGCTAGCCAGGGACATAGCAAAGAGGATGGGGGCCAAGAAGCCCATAGCGGTGCACACACCCCTACTCACCGGCCTCCAGGGCACGGGCAGGATGGACCCCTCCAGGCTAGCAGGCATGGAGGTAGACGAGGTGTACGCGGAGGTCAAGATGAGCAAGAGCAAGCCGGAGACAACCATACTAGTCCACGAGGACCCCAAGGAGATAAGGAGGAAGCTGAGGAAGGCCTACTGCCCACAGGGCCAGGAGGAGTACAACCCGGTCATGGAGATAAACAAGTACATATTATTCCAGACACCAGGCTTCAAGCTAGTAGTAGAGAGGCCAAGCAAGTACGGCGGCACGATAGTCTACGAGTCATACGAGGACCTTGCAAGAGACTTCAGGGAAGGCAGGCTACACCCCCTAGACCTGAAGAATGCAACCGCCGAGGCGCTGGCAAAGCTACTCGAGCCGGTTAGGAAGAGGATCCAGGGCGACCCAAGCCTCATGGAGACGATCAAGAGGATCCAGGGGGCAACAACCAGGTAGCAGGTAATAAGGCCCCACACACCCAAGAAGACTAGGGGCCCCATATTGGAGAAGGTATTCCAGCTCCTAGACGTCACATACGAGATAGTCTCGGGAGCCCCGGCAATCCTGATCTACGCCCGGGACGAGGAGGGCTCCAGGATACTACTCATACACGACAGGTTCAGGCCATACTTCTACGCGGTACTGGAGCCCGGCGCAGACCCCGGCAGGGTGGCGGGGGAGATCAAGAAGCTCTCCGAGCCCGGCAGCCCCGTGCTCGAGGTAAAGGAGGAGGACCTCAGGTACATAGGCAGGCCGGTCAAGGCCCTCAAGATAACAACCCTCATACCAGCGAGCGTGAGGAGGTACAGGGAGAGGGTAGCCAGGATACCCGGGGTAAGGGAGGTCCTGGAGGCCGATATAAGGTTCGCCATGAGGTTCATGATAGACCACAACCTATACCCCATGAGGTGGTACAGGGCGGAGGTGGAGGAGCACCGCGGGCTCCCCGGCTACAGGGTGGAGGGCTTCTACAGGGTAACCGGAGAGATAAGGGAGGAGCCAGGCCTAGCCAGCGCGGACCCCCTGGAGGGCCTCAGGATCCTGGCATTCGACATAGAGGCATACAACCCCCGGGGCTCCCCGGAGCCTGCCAGGGACCCGGTCATACTCATAGGGGTAATGGAGAAGGGGGGAGAACCCGAGATCCTGGAGGCGGAGGACCACAGGGACAGGGCACTCATATACAGGTTCACCAGGAGGATCCTAGACTCGGACCCCGACATAGTGGTGGGCTACAACCAGAACAGGTTCGACTGGCCATACCTAATGGAGAGGTCGAAGATCAACGGCGTGAAGCTAGACGTCACCAGGAAGGCGGGGGCGCAGCCGCAGACCAGCGCGTATGGCCACATATCCCTCCACGGCAGGCTGAACGTGGACCTATACGACTACGCCGAGGAGATCAGCGGGGTCAAGATCAAGAGCCTAGAGGAGGTGGCGGACTACCTTGGAGTCATGCCCAAGGAGAAGAGGACCCTGATAGACTGGTGGAGGATAGCAGAGTACTGGGACGACCCGGCCAAGAGGAGAGAGCTAATCAACTACACCAGGGACGACGTAGTCTCGACAATGCTACTGGCAGAGAAACTACTCCCCTTCGGGTCCCAGCTAAGCCAGGTAAGCGGACTCCCCCTAGACCAGGTGATGGCGGCGAGCGTGGGGTTCAGGCTGGAGTGGAGGCTCATCAGGGAGGCCAAGAAGCTGGGAGAGCTGGTGCC
>JALUDK010000267.1:0-1788 GCA_027044005.1 Acidilobaceae archaeon
GATCCTCTATGTACTTGTCTAGCCTCTTGAGTAGCCTCTGCACCTGGTCGTCCGTGACTGCTGCCCGGGTGTTCATCATCTTGACGTACATGGAGAGCTCGTTGTAGGTCTTGGATATGCCCTCGCCGGCGCTGGTGAGGGCCTCCCTGAACTCGTCCTTATCGAGTATCAGCATTAGGTTGTCGTACGCGTCATCTATATTCCTCTCCTTGACGCCTGTGAGGATCCTGTTTATGTGTACCTGGACCCTCTGTAGGACCAGTATGCCCCTGACCTCGGGGTTGACGTCCCTTACTATAACCTCTACCCCCTCAGCCTTGTAGCGGCCTGGGGTCGGGGTTACCACGGCCTCCTCACCCAGCTTTACCGTGCTGGTGGAGCGTATACTCATTGCTAGGGGTTGGGGTAGGTCTGTGGGTACTCCCCCGTCCAGAGTTATGAACCTCCTCCCACCGTGTATACCCACGACTATGAACTGCGGCCCCGTAGCTCCCAGCCTGATGGTGTCTCCAGGCCTCGCCTCGCCCTGGGAGGCGTGGAGCTTCTTGGAGCCTATGTAGGTGCCGTTCCTGGAGCCTGAGCCCCGGGAGCCGTGGTCCACCACCTCCAGGGCGCATCCTCGGGGGGTTATGAGGGCGTGCCTCCTGCTCGTCGTTGGGGATGTGTAGCCTGTATCGACCACTGCGCCCCTCTGGGGGCTGTATATGTATACTCCCAGCGGGTTCGGATTCATGTCCTTGTAGGTTTTGAGGTCCTCGTGGGTCATCCTGCCTAGGTAGTAGCTTACACCCTCCTCCGGCGTCATTGTCTTCTGCTCGCCCTTGACCCACCATGTTAGTGCTATCCTACAGTCTACCTCTTGGCCCATTCCTCGTACCTCCTGAGCTCCTCCTTAGTTATGGGCGGCTTCACCTTCTTCAGAGCGGCCAGTATCTCCTCCCTCCTTATAGGCTCTACCCGGTACTTCTGCCTCTGTAGCTCCGCCAGGCTGCCCACGGACTCGAGCCTCTTGTATATGTCCGGGTTGGCCCTCCTGAGCATCATCATGGTGGCCTCCCTGCAAGCGTTGGCTATATCCCTGCCTGAGTATCCCTCGGTCATGTCCGCCAGCTCGTCTAGGGTTATGCCCTCCAGCCTGAGCCCCTTGCCCTCTATGTTGAGCCTGAATATCTCCTTCCTAGCCTCCCTGTCGGGGAGGGGTATGTATATCCTCTTCTCGAACCTTGATAGTATGGCCTCGTCGAGCATCCAAGGCTTGTTTGTGGCGGCCATCACGATCACGGGCTTGTCCAGCTTCTTGGTCTTGAAGCCGTCCAGCTCTGTTAGGAACGTCTGCACCAGGCCGGTCGCCGCCTCCCTGCCAGTATCCCTCTTGGCGACGAGGGTCTCCACCTCGTCGAAGAACACTATGCTGGGCGCCCTCCTGTAGGCCAGCCTGAATATCGCTGAGATCATCCTCGGCGAGTCGCCGACATAGCGAGAAAGTACCCTATCAACGCTGACATTTATGAAGGTGGCCTTGAGCATGTTGCTAGCAGCCATCGCGAGCATGGTCTTCCCCGTACCCGGCGGGCCATAGAGCAGGAACCTCCTGGGGGGCTCCAGCCTAACCCCCGGATCGCTGGGCCTAGCTAGGCTATAGTAGATCGCCTCCATCAGCGCCTTCTTCGCCTCCTCCAGCCCGGCTATGTCGCTCCAGGTAACGTCGGCCTTGGCTATCAGCTTCTCCGCCTCAGCGTCGAACTCGGCGTCAAGCTCCCCGGCCTCAGAGTCTCCCCCGGGCCCCGG
>JALUDK010000267.1:1798-2824 GCA_027044005.1 Acidilobaceae archaeon
GCCCTTGTACATCTTTTGAGGAACGCCATTGAGGCCTGTAAAAAAGGGAATCTCATTCGTATCCGTACCGGATTAGAAAAAGGAAAGGCCTGGGTCACGATTGAGGACAACGGCCCCGGGATCCCCGGGGGGCTCTGGGTAGCGGCTCCCCTGAGGCTAGCCTCTCGTAGAGCCTCCTGTACTCCTCGGCCATTTCTAGGGCGCTCTTCTTACCCCACTTCCTGGCTCTGGCCAGCTCCTTGTATAGCTCCGATATCCTCAGGGCTAGCCTGGCAGCGGCCTCGCTGTCCCCGCGGGCCATGGCCTGGTCTAGCTTCTTCTTGGTCTTCTTTATCTCCTGGTAGATGAAGCTGGAGGCGTCTACCGCCATATTGGGCCTCCTCTTCTAGGGCTACTCTACCTCCTTCTCCTTCTCCTCTATCTTGACGCTCAGCTTCTCCTCTACGCTCTCCGGGGTCATCTCGGCCTTCTCTACCTTCTCCCATAGCTCTAGTATCTCCTTGGTGCCGGTGTCTATCTCCATGGTCTCCAGCTCCTTGCCCAGTATCTCGTTTATCTTGTCCACGTTGTCCTCGAATGACTTGTCGACGAACTCGACGTCTGAGAGCATCTTCATCAGCTTATCGGTGTCTAGGCTCTTGATCTTCTCCCATATGCCCTTCTCCTTCAGCCTAGCCTCCCACTTCTTCAGCCTGATCAGGTTGCTTAGCGCCCTCCTCTGCTTCATCATCCTGTTGTACTCCCTCAGCTTCATCTTAACCTCCATGTCGATGTCCTTGATCTTCTCGGCTAGCAGGATCTTCTCCACGTCGCTCTTCCCCACTCCCTTCTGGAAGAGGTCCTTCTTCTGCTTCTCCAGCTTCTCTATCTCCCTGCTCAGCATCATTATCTGGTTGTCTAGCTGCATCAGCTCCCTCTCGAGCTCCTCTACGGTGATAGTCTCAATCCAGGGCTTCTCCTTACCTCCGAGGGCCTTCTTGATCCGGGATCCTATACCCATCCGGGGTCCACCTCCCACTCCTTATG
>JALUDK010000268.1:0-596 GCA_027044005.1 Acidilobaceae archaeon
ATGCGGGCGAGGGTCAGGTTTCAATCCCTCATAGGTAGGCTGGGAACCATCGAGATAGCCCCAAAAGGTGGGGTCCGCGTACACAGTTTCAATCCCTCATAGGTAGGCTGGGAACGGCCCCGTTGATATACCAGGCCAAGGAAAGGCTGGGTTTCAATCCCTCATAGGTAGGCTGGGAACGTGGAAGACGCGCGCGAGGCCGAGCAGCGGGTCAAGTTTCAATCCCTCATAGGTAGGCTGGGAACCCGGTTTTGGTTTTGATTTTCCAGCCTGTTCACTGTCCGTTTCAATCCCTCATAGGTAGGCTGGGAACGCGGCGCTGGCCGTGGAACCGTGGGGACTGCAGTCGGGTTTCAATCCCTCATAGGTAGGCTGGGAACGTAGTTGGGATGCACCAGGGTCGCCCCCAGCGCCTCGTTTCAATCCCTCATAGGTAGGCTGGGAACGGCCCGGATGTACTCCTGCTCGGCCATGAGTACATCGTTTCAATCCCTCATAGGTAGGCTGGGAACTCCCTGCCGCTGCAAAATCCCACCTCCCGCCCCTATCTGTTTCAATCCCTCATAGGTAGGCTGGGAACACACCATGGTGATGCC
>JALUDK010000268.1:606-2813 GCA_027044005.1 Acidilobaceae archaeon
GGGCGCGTTCGGGCGCGAGTTTCAATCCCTCATAGGTAGGCTGGGAACCAGACTGCGCAGGCGGTCGTAGATTTGCATGGGCTGTTTCAATCCCTCATAGGTAGGCTGGGAACGGTTCATTGCGCTCGTCGTCCCGACGGGTATATGTCTGTTTCAATCCCTCATAGGTAGGCTGGGAACCGATCTCATGCTTACTGAACACGGCATACAGACATTGTTTCAATCCCTCATAGGTAGGCTGGGAACACGAACGGCCCGGTCATGAGTGTCCATACTGTCCCAGTTTCAATCCCTCATAGGTAGGCTGGGAACCCTGTCTTTGGGTTGCCATCGCTGGACCCAGACGGGTTTCAATCCCTCATAGGTAGGCTGGGAACGCCACGCCGCCGCATCGCTCACGCCTCCGGTCGTCGTTTCAATCCCTCATAGGTAGGCTGGGAACGATGAAGGCGGTCACTGGCTGGACACGGCGAAGGCCGGTTTCAATCCCTCATAGGTAGGCTGGGAACAGTCTACCGTGGCCTCATCCAGCGAGGCAACGAACGGGTTTCAATCCCTCATAGGTAGGCTGGGAACCCAGGTGCCCAACCCAATCGTAACATAAGTGCGCGAAGTTTCAATCCCTCATAGGTAGGCTGGGAACTACGCGCCCTTCTCATCTGCGCGCTCCGCGTCGTATACGTTTCAATCCCTCATAGGTAGGCTGGGAACAGTGGCCTCTCGCAGGGCCTGGCCCATGTCTAGCGCGCGTTTCAATCCCTCATAGGTAGGCTGGGAACGCCTACGCCCTGGGCAACGCGGCGGCCAACTCGTTGTTTCAATCCCTCATAGGTAGGCTGGGAACCTCGTGCAGAAAATCCAGCCACTCCGTCGCGCCGCCAGTTTCAATCCCTCATAGGTAGGCTGGGAACCACCGGCCGCCGACCGATCACAGCCAGGCGCTTCAGTTTCAATCCCTCATAGGTAGGCTGGGAACTAGCGCTCTGTGGGCACTGCCTGCTTGGCCTCGACGGCGTTTCAATCCCTCATAGGTAGGCTGGGAACTGTAGGCAACCTTTTTTTCTGTCCACTCTTCTCGAGTTTCAATCCCTCATAGGTAGGCTGGGAACTGCGCTGGTGGCGGTGCTGAAAGCCCGCGCTGCCGAGTTTCAATCCCTCATAGGTAGGCTGGGAACCTGGCGAAACGCGCGGGCGTTCGGCCCCACACCATGTTTCAATCCCTCATAGGTAGGCTGGGAACGGACCTTTCGACGCCCTCAGCCCACCCGCCTAACTGCGTTTCAATCCCTCATAGGTAGGCTGGGAACTGTGACGGCGTTCGAGCCGGATGCGCCTACGGGCGGGTTTCAATCCCTCATAGGTAGGCTGGGAACTACTGGTACATGCCGCGGCGTCCTCGCGAGGGGGAGGTTTCAATCCCTCATAGGTAGGCTGGGAACCGTCGCAATTCGTCATGACTGGATATGCCTACCCAGGTTTCAATCCCTCATAGGTAGGCTGGGAACCTACAGGTCTCCGGTTTCCCCTGGAACGACGGGTCGGTTTCAATCCCTCATAGGTAGGCTGGGAACTGGTGACTTCGTCGGAAATAGCCAGAGGATGCACTAGTTTCAATCCCTCATAGGTAGGCTGGGAACGAGCCCATCCGCCTGCTGTATGCGCTGTGGATGCTGATGTTTCAATCCCTCATAGGTAGGCTGGGAACAACCCGCCGCCGTAAGGGGTCGGGGTTGGGGCGGAGTTTCAATCCCTCATAGGTAGGCTGGGAACACCGAACGCCACACATACCGCGCCAACCAGGCGGCCAGTTTCAATCCCTCATAGGTAGGCTGGGAACATGGCCAAAGTCGCCGACCTGGCCTTGGAGGGGTTGAGTTTCAATCCCTCATAGGTAGGCTGGGAACCGTTGGGATTGCAGTTGGCACGAGAACAGGCTGAGCGAGTTTCAATCCCTCATAGGTAGGCTGGGAACAAGGCCCGCACCCAGGGGTGCGGGCGGTTGAGGTCGTTTCAATCCCTCATAGGTAGGCTGGGAACTTCTTCATGAAGTACGCTCGCCATTACTGGGACGACGCCGTTTCAATCCCTCATAGGTAGGCTGGGAACATACTGGTACATGCCGCGGCGTCCTCGCGAGGGGGAGAGTTTCAATCCCTCATAGGTAGGCTGGGAACGCGCCCCGGCCCCCACCACCGGGGCGCGTTCCC
>JALUDK010000269.1 GCA_027044005.1 Acidilobaceae archaeon
ATCCCACCCCTTCTCCTCTTAACACTACGGTAGAGGTGCCGGAGGGCCTCCTCCACCCTCCCCCTCTCGCTCTCAGGCAGCCCCAGGCGCGATGCAATGGTCCTGGCGTCCAGGGGCTCGGAGCTTTCCTTTAGTAAAAGGTATATCCTTTCCCTGAGCGTGAGGAACTCGTCCTCAGCCAACCCTGCATCTCCTCCGCACCTCTCATGTGTACACAAGCATTATTATTATCACTGCCGTGTTAGTTAGCGTTGAGCCTCCACCACGCACGGGGGTCCCCTGCCTTGGAGCCTGGAAACATCCTAAAGGTCGCCAGCGTCGAGGAGATACTCTCAGGCCAGGCGACAGACGTCTACTTCAAGCGAGCCCGCGAGATCCTGGAGAAGGAGGGGTACTCGGACATCAGGGTCAGGGCGGAGCTGCACGTTTACGGGCTTCCAAGGGGATACGAATGGGCCATACTAGCGGGGGTCGAGGAGGCCCTCCGCCTCCTAGAGGGAAGGGACGTGGATGTCTACAGCATGAGGGAAGGCACCCTATTCAGGGACAGGTACCCCCTCATGCTGATTGAGGGCCCCTACACAAGGTTCGCTGAGGTGGAGACCGCCCTCCTGGGGCTCCTAAGACACTATACCAGCATAGCCACCAAGGCCGCCCGCGTCAAGAAGGCCGCGGGTGACACCCAGGTGCTCTTCTTCGGCCTGAGGAGCATACACCCCTTGCTCCAGCCCATGGCAGACAGGGCCGCCCTCATAGGGGGCCTGGACGGGGTGAGCGGTGTGCTGAGCGAGAAGTACCTGGGCGTCCAACCCAGGGGGACCATGCCCCACTCCTTCATAATAACCGTGGGAGACCAGGAGAGGGCTTGGGAGCTGTTCGACAAGCACATGCCCCCCGAGGTTCCCCGGATAGCTCTGGTGGACACCTTCTACGACGAGAGGGAGGAAGCCCTCCGCGCAGCGAGGCTTCTGGGCGAGAAGCTACACGGCGTCCGCCTGGACACGCCGAGTAGCAGGAGGGGCAACATGAGGAGAATAGTAGAGGAGGTCCGATGGGCCCTGGACATCAACGGCTATCGCCACGTAAGGATATTCGTAAGCGGGGGGCTGGATGAGGAGACCATAAGGAACCTCAGGGACATAGTGGACGGCTTCGGCGTGGGGACGAGCATAGCCTTTCCCCCGAGCATTGACATAAGCATGGACATCGTCGAGGTGGACCGGGGGGAGGGATGGAGGCCCCTTAGTAAAAGGGGAAAGCTGCCCGGTGCCCGCCAGGTTTACCGCTGCCCCGGCCTCGTGGACCAAATAACGCCCTGGAGCCAACCAGCCCCCACGGGGTGCCAAGGAGGCAGTGAGGCTCCTAAGCCGCTACTCGAGAAGGCGGTGGAGAAAGGGAGGCTCCTCTGGGAGCCAGAGCCCCTTGAGAAGATAAGGGAACGGGTGCTGGAGCAGCTTCGAATCCTCCCCGAATAACATCCCAAAAAGTATTATCAGCTCCTTCTTGCGAGGACCCTATCGTCCATGCCAAGAACCCATACGTCGCGTAATGTACGGGCGCAACTGTAAAAGGGGATAGGTTTTGGGGCAAAACTGGGAGGTGGGTCCTAAATCCATCCCCGGAGCCGCATCGCCTCCAGGACGCGCTTCACGGCCAGGGCGTAGGCGGCTATCCTCATGGGGACCTTTCGCTGGGACTCCTTCTCCCAGAACTCCCAAGTGTTGTTGAAGACGCTGGTCATCTTCTCAGTGAGCCTCTGTAGGGCCTCCTCCTCTTTTATCCAGCCTCCCATCCTGTTGTTGACCCACTCTATATGACTGGTTATAACGCCTCCCGCGTTGGCGAGCATGTCGGGGACTATTACCACGTCCTTCCCGCTTAGGTACTCCTCAGCCGCGTTGGTCACGGGCCCGTTGGCGCCCTCGACTATGAGCTTGGCTTTTATGTTCTTCATGTTGCCCTCGTTTATCACATCCTCTATGGCGCTGGGCACCAGTATGTCCACGTCCAGCTCCAGGAGCTCCTCGTTGGATATCATCCTCTCCGCACCCTCGTAGAGTGTCACCTTCCGCTTCTCCCTCTTAACCTCAAGCGCCCGCTCGACGTCCAAGCCACGGGAGTCGTAGATGCCCCCGCTGCTGTCGGAGAGCGCCACTATACGTGCCCCCCACTCTGCGAGGTACTTTGCCGCATACTGGCCCACGTTACCGAAGCCCTGGACGGCAACGGTTTTGCCCTCCAGGCTCCCCCAGAGCTTTTCCGCAGCCAGCCGGGCCGAAAGCGCCGTGCCGTATCCTGTCGAGATAATCCTCGTCTCGAGCCCGCCCAGGCGCTTGGGCTTCCCCGTCACCACTCCGAACAGCTGTTCTCCCTGATTGACCTTACTGTACTCGTCGAAGTACCAGGCCATGGTCTGGGGGTTGGTGTAGACGTCGGGCGCGGGTATGTCAAAATCGGGGCCCACAACCCGTGCTATGGCTCGGAAGAAGTTGCGGCTCAGCTGTTCCAGCTCCCCGGGGGTCAGCTCCTTAGGGTTGACGCGGACTCCTCCCTTCCCCCCACCGTAGGGGAGGTCAGCGAGGCTGTTCTTCCACGTCATGATCATGGACAGCGCTATAACCTCCTCCTTGGTGACGTCGGGGTGGTACCTTATCCCCCCCTTGTAGGGGCCCAGGGCGTTGTTATGCTGGCTTCTCCACCCGGTGAAGACCCTTATGCTTCCGTCCCTCATGCGTACGGGTATTTTTACCTCTATGACGCGGTCGGGCTGGCGTAGAAGGTGGTATTCCTGTTCACCCAGCCCTAAGA
>JALUDK010000270.1 GCA_027044005.1 Acidilobaceae archaeon
GTATCAGCGTGTAGATTGTGTCTGTGACGGTTGCGTTGGTTATGCTAGTCACGTTTATGCTACTCCACGTCCTATCGCCGGCGCACCAGGTGTATATCGTCGTGTCCCGGGTGAGGTATGCTAGGAATGCGTCGAGGTTGCCGGCTCCATAGGAGCCTGTGAAGCCTGAGACGTAGACGCCTCCAGAGGGGAGGGCGTCGACGGCTAGTCCCCACTCTATGCTGGGCCCGCTGATTATCTTGAACCAGTCTAGGGTGCCGTTGGGGTAGGTGCTCAGCACGTATACGTCGAACTTGCTGCTTAGGGGGTCCCAGGGTGGTGGCTGGTAGCCGGCTCCTGTTATGTAGATCATACCATTCTCGTAATCAATGTTGAAGCCCTCGTCGACGTCAAGGTAGTCTATTCTCTTTATCCACTGGATCGTACCGTTCGGGTATAGCTTGGCCAGGACTATATCGTTGCCAACCACGGTTTCCCTTGCCTCGCCCACCACGTAGATGTTGCCATACTCATCCATGTCTAGGTTGTAAGTGTAGTCGTACTGGGATGGGGGTAGGTCAATGACTTTGCTCCAGTTCAGGCTACCGTCTGGGTTGATCATGTATAATAGCATGTTTATGTTGCCTGAGGGCGGGAGACCCGGGATCCCGGTAGTGTTGGTGTGACCCGAGACATATATGTTGCCGCTCGAGTCTACTATGATGCCCGTGCCCGTCTCATTCGTGTAGGGCTCGCCGTAGACGTACGCCCACGCAACAGTCCAGTTACTCCTATAGATCTTGGCGACTATAACATCGCTGTCGTCGCCATCATACGAGGAGCCTACAAGGTAGACGTAGTCCCGATCCATATAGATGCTCCTAGACGCCTCTATCCTATACAGTGTATCATTGAAGACTAGAACCCAGCCAAGCAAGCCATCGCTACTCAGGAAAGCGACGAATAGGTCTGTATCAGGCCCTAGGGCCTGCGTGGAGCCGACAACGTAGACGTTACCAGCGTCATCCAGCGCCAGTCCGGTGGCTATGTCGAGCGTGCTCATGTTCAGCAGTACAACCCACTCTATAATACCGGAGGCCATGTGCCTGGCTACAAACCCGTCTGCATCATCCCCGGGGGCGGTAGTAGAATTGGTGGTACCCACAGTATACACGCCACCCCGGCTAGCCGTGACCCCGAGGCCCGCCTCATACTCCGGCCCGCCGTAGACTAGCGTGAAGGGGTTTGTGGCATAGCCCACCTGGGCTAGCAGGGGGAGCAGAAGAATGCCGGCCAGTATTATGGCTACTATGTTCCTCAATGTTTACAACCTCCGTAGGCCTGACCCGGCTTTATGTTAGAGTTAAAGCGGTGTTCAGATATATATGCATAGATGCCTGTTACTCGTCGTCATCTACCTCGTCCTCCACCTCTTCCACTATATCCTCAACGATCTCCTCAACCTCATCCACGGCCTCTCTAACCTCCTCCTTCAGCCTCTCCAGCAGGCCCTCATCCCTATCATCCTCATCATTATCGTCCTCCTCCTCATCATCCCCCTCATAGCCGTGGAAACTATGATACCTGCCGTAGCCGTAATAGTCGTCATAGTAATAGTGGTGTTCGACTGTCCTGGAAGCCGAGGTCCTACCCGGCCCCGTATGTCTAGCGACCTTCTTTTTCTGTTTAACCTGGTGTGTATCCTGGAGGCGTGCTAGGCCCATACTGGTAACCTTCAGGGACTCACGGCGCAGCAGGCCCCTCTTCCGGGCCTCCAGGAGGCCTCGCGTGATCAGGTTGTCTACGATCCCGTCTATAGCACTCTTCTGGAGCCCAGGGAGAGCCTTGGCCAGCTTCCCACGCGTATCATGACCCTTGAGGACTAGGGTGAGTATCTCCACCTCTAGGGGAGTCAAGATTGGCCTACCTCCTCCATCCCAGCTAGCATACTAGGAGCCCCTCGTGCGTGTGTGGTGGCTCGTGTGGGTGCACCTCCGCGCATGGCACGCAAGAACAATCTACCACTGTAAAATATAGACTCTAGCCTTTTTAACGGTTCCCCGTGTATAAACGGTTTATCCAGGTGTATCACATCTATCGGGTCTAGATGAAAAGGTAGTCACAAGCCTGGGCCGCATGGGTAGCAGGCTCCTAGTAGTAGGCGCCACACTCTACATAGTAGCCCGTCTCACTGGCAGCATGATATAGATAGGGCCTCCGGGCTCGTAGCCCTAACAGGGCTCACACTGGGAGCCCCATGGCTTCTTGGCTCAATAACTCTCATGAGGCGCAGGGGAGAAACATGCATACTGGAGACTTACCTAACCATGGCAGCCTGGACCCTGACACCCTGGAGAGCATACGCAAGCATCAAACAGGCGGCTTGGGAGGCGATCTCACGCTTAAAGCAAAAGCCACCCAACCCCTCCAACGATGATCCTATAATTATACTCCCATTCGATGGATGCTGGGCTATAATCAACGGGGGCACCACGGAGGAGTCGCACTCATGGAACCTATGGAGCCAGCTCTACGCCTACGATATGATATCATGTAGGCGGCATAGAGAGGGTAGAGAAGCAGTGCGCCTACAGGAGCCTAGGCAATTACGGTATAGTAGTCAAAGTCGTAGAAGGGGTCAGGGACAACGAGCCGGTGGGCAGGATACAACTCGCGACTAAACACCTAGCAGGGAACCATGTAGCTGATCAAACACGCCCCCAAACCTCTATAGCCTATACGCCCACCTCAAGCGGGGCTCA
>JALUDK010000271.1 GCA_027044005.1 Acidilobaceae archaeon
CACTACCAGAGCCAGCAATACTCAAGCCAAGAAAGCTATGGACAGGGAAGCAGCTAGTAAGCCTATTCCTACCAGACGACCTAGACTTCAAGGGCAAGTCGAAGATCAACGCCGGCAACCTGAAGTGTGACACGGAGGACTGCTTCCACGACTCCTACATAGTAGTCTCTGGAGGAAAACTCCTAATGGGAGTGCTCGATAAGAACGCGATAGGCGCGGAGCAGCCGGAGAACCTACTCCACATCATAGCGTTGGAGTACGGCGTCACAAAGGCCAGGATACTGCTAGACACCCTCTTCAAGGGATTCATAAGGGCGCTGGAGATGAGGGGCCTAACCATAGCACTAGACGACATCGAGATACCGGAGGAGGCCAAGGAGGAGATAAGGAGGATGGTCGAAGAGTACAAGGAGAAGGTAGCACAGCTGATAAGGGACTACGAGGAGGGAAGGCTAGAGGTAATCCCGGGCAGGACGCCGGAGGAGAGCCTAGAGCTAAAGATCATAGGCCTACTCCAGGAGCTCAGAGAAAAGGCGGGCCAGGTGGCAGTGGCCCACATGGACCCGTTCAACGACGTCTTCATAATGGCCAGGACCGGTGCCAGGGGTGGAGAAGTAAACATAACCCAGATGGCGGCAATGCTAGGACAGCAGACAGTAAGGGGTAGGAGGATCAGGAGGGGCTTCAGGAAGAGGACCCTGCCACACTTCAAGGAGAACGACCTGAGCCCGGAGGCCAGGGGATTCGTCAAGGGCAACTTCAGAGACGGGCTGAGGCCAACAGAGGTATTCTTCCACGCGGCAGGAGGAAGAGAGGGCCTGGTAGACACTGCGGTGAAGACAAGCCAGAGCGGCTACATGCAGAGGAGGCTCATAAACGCGCTCCAGGACCTAGTAGTCTCATACGACGGCACGGTGAAGGATGCATGGGGCAACATAGTACAGTTCAAGTACGGCGAGGACGGGGTAGACCCCACGCTATCCTACCACGGTGACGGCGTGAAGATCGACAGGATAATACAGCGCGTCGCAAAGAAGAACGGGGGCAGGAGGTGACAAGGGGATGGCCAGGAGGCTAGAGGAGGCCCTAGCAGCGGCCAGGGAGATCCTACCACCAGCCAAGTATAATGAGCTAGTGGAGAAGCTGGAAGCATCAGGCCTAGACGAGGCGGGAAAGATAGAGGTGGTCGAGGAGGTAGTACGGAGATACATGGTAGTCATGGCGCAGCCAGGAGAGCCCGTAGGGACAGTCGCAGCCCAGTCGATAGGAGAGCCTGGCACTCAGATGACTCTGAGGACCTTCCACTACGCTGGCCTGATGGAGTTCGACGTCACCCTAGGACTACCCAGGCTTATAGAGATAGTCGATGCGAGGAGGGAGCCCTCAACCCCAACCATGACGATATACCTAGATGAGAAGATCCGGAGCAACAGGGAGGAGGTAAAGAGGATAGCCCAGAGGATAGAGTACACCACAATGGAGAACGTCCTAGCAGGGATAGAGTACTTCCTGGGTGACAACGAGATCACGATAAGGCTAGACCCCGAGATGATGGAGGACAAGGGAGTCACCACAGAGAGGGTCGTGGAGGCCCTGAAGAAGGCCAGGCTGGGCGACATAGAGGTGGTGGACGACTACACGATAGTAGTGAGGCTATCGGAGAGGGTGCTACCCCCAGAGTACATATACGACATGAAGACGTACAGGGACATAGAGGCAAAGATCAGGAAACTATACCTGAAGGGGATAAAGGGCATCAAGAGGGTCATAATACAGGAGCAGGAGGACGAGGAGACCGGGGAGAGGTACTACATACTCCGCTCCGAGGGAAGCAACCTAGCTGAGGTACTCAAAGTCAAGGGGGTAGACTACACCAAGACCACCACCAACAACATATACGAGATAGCCCAGGTCCTAGGCATAGAGGCAGCGAGGAACGCAATAATAAGGGAGATAATAGACGTGCTCAGCAGCTCCGGACTCGACGTGGACATAAGGCACGTAATGCTAGTGGCAGACCAGATGACGTGGACGGGAAGGATAAGGCAGATAGGCAGGCTAGGTGTAGTAGGCGAGAAGCCCAGTGTACTGGCCAGGGCAGCGTTCGAGGTAACAGTCAGGCAGCTATTCGACGCGGCAGTCAAGGGCGAGGAAGAGCCGATCTACGGTGTCACCGAGAGCGTGATAACAGGAATGCCGCCCCTAGTAGGGACAGGGACAGTATTATTAAGGATCTCACCAGGCACCATACCCCCGGCAGGATCCAGCGGAGACAAGAACGAGGGTGAGTAGCGGTGTCAGTCTCATTCGAGAGGGAGCTGAGGAACCTAATCAAAACCGGTAAATACTACCTCGGCGTAAAGCAGGCCATGAAGGCCCTAAAGCTGGGCAAGGCCAAGATGCTGATAGTAGCAGAGAACACGCCGCCAGAATACAAGAGGAGGCTACTATACTACGCCAAGCTATCAGGAACCCCGGTATACATATACCGGGGCACGAGCATAGCCCTAGGCCTGGCAGCGGGTAAGCCCTTCAGAGTCTCAGTGATAACGGTACTCGACGAGGGCCAGTCCAGGATAACAGAGCTAGTCTAGCCCAATCCAGCCCCACAAGGGCATCAGGGCCATCCACCCAAAGGGCTAGGAGTGTGGTCGCGGTGTCGGAGAGGGGGAAGATAACCGTAGAGGAGCTGAGGTACCTCTCAATATTCCAAGAGTTCACCGG
>JALUDK010000272.1 GCA_027044005.1 Acidilobaceae archaeon
TTGGCGCCACCGTGCACCCCAGCCCAAGCAGGGTAACGGTAATAGGCAGGAGGAACTATAGGGAGGACCACCCCGGCAGCCTGGGGCTGGCCATCGCCGAGGCGGTCGAGTACACCCTAGAGTCGGGCACGAGGAGGTACCTGCCAGGCTCCGCCCTGGAGGCTGTACTAATCCACCAGACAGTGATAGGCCAAGAGCTCCTATCCCAGCTACCCGAGGAGCCAGACTACATGATTGCATGCGTCGGGGGCGGCAGCAACCTGGCGGGCTTCATGTACCCCGCCATAGGCTACAGGCTCAGGGGCGAGGGGTTCCAGGATACCAGATTCATAGCAGCAGAGTCGAGCGCAGCCCCCAAGCTGACCCGGGGCGAGTACAGGTACGACGGGTTCGAGCCGAGCCTAACCCTCCCCCTGGCCAAGATGTACACCCTCGGAAAGGACTACACGCCTCCACCGCTCCACGCGGCTGGGCTGAGGTACCACGCGGCGGCCCCCAGCCTAAGCCTCCTCAGGAGGCATGGGGTGGTTGAGGCGATGGCGTTCAGCCAGGACGAGGTCCTAGAGGCGGCTAGGCTATTTTCAGCCAGCGAGGGTGTGATCCCCGCCCCGGAGTCCGCCCACGCTATAGCTGCGGTGGCTAGGATCGCCTCCCGGGCCAGGCCGGGCTCGGTGATCGTGTTCAACCTAAGCGGCCACGGGCTCTTGGATACGGATGCTTATGGTGGTAGCCATGGCGATGCTTAAGATCTGCGGCGTCAAGGAGCGGGGTGACCTAGCCTGGCTGGACGGGGCTGTGGATTACATAGGCTTCGTGCACACAACAAGGGAGAGCCCCAGGAGCGTTGACCCCCTAGAGGCGGACTCGATGGCATCCACAATATCCCGCTCCAAGCCCGTGCTTGTGGTGAACGGCCTAGGCCCGCGAGATATAGTAGACCTGGCTACGAGGCTCGGGTACATCAGGGTTATACAGATCCATGAACCACTCGAGCCTGCTACAGCGGCGGGCCTGGCTAGGATGATACAGGAGCTGGGGCTCAGCCCGGCCCCGGTAGCGATATGGGCGGGCTCGTGGCAGACACATCCCTGCGAGCTGGAGGATGCAACCAAGCTTAGCGGCGCCAGAGTAGAGTATATACTAGTTGATAGGGCCAAAGGCCACGGGCCCCTCCCACCCGGCGCCATCGTAGAGGCTGGATGCGTGTCAAGGCTAGGCATCGCCGGGGGCATGAGCCCGGAGAGGGTTTGCAGAGTACAAGCCACCCCCGTGCTGGTGGATGCCAGCAGCTGGCCCGAGAGGCGGCCCGGAGCCAAGGACCCGAAGAGGGTGCTCAGACTAAAGAGGAGCGTGGAGAGGTGCCTGCCGTGAGCTTCCTTGACGAGGCCAAGAGGTGGAGCCTAGAGAGAGCCCATATCCTAGAGTGGCTCCTAGAGGGCAGGACAGGCGGGACTGCCAGCCTCAGGGATGCGCTAAGGAGGGGAGAGGGCCCAGCGCTGATCGTGGAGTATAAGAGGTGCAGCCCCAGCGCAGGGATGATCAGCCTAAGGAGCCCCGAGGAGTATATAGGTGAGACCCTCCCCTACGCGAGGGCCTACTCCGTGCTGACCGAGCCCCGCTGGTTCTGCGGCTCCCTAGAGCTGATACCACTCTTCACACCCCACCGGCCCGTGCTAGCCAAGGACTTCATAGTTGGCCGGACGCAGCTTGAGGCCTACCGTAGGCTTGGAGCCTCGGCCGTGCTACTCATAGCCAGAATGCTCGAGGGGGGCCTAGGAAGACTATGCAAGGACGCTACAACCATGGGCCTAGAGGCACTAGTGGAGACCCATAACCTCGGGGAGGCTCTTGAGGCCTACTACACGTGCCCCAATGCCATGCTGGGCGTGAACTCGAGGGACCTAGCCAGGCTTAAAGTCGACTTCGATGGCATGCTAGGCGTGGTGAAGAGGCTCAGGGGCGAGCTGGGTGATGACGCCTTGATCGTGGCTGAGAGTGGCGTTGACAGCCCTGGTAGGGCTGTGGAAGCCCTGGAGGCTGGGGCTGATGCCCTGCTTATAGGCACCGCCGCTATGAGGAACCCTGGCCTCCTCCGGGAGATTTGGAGGGCCTATGGCTCTCCTCCCTGAGGTAATTCTCATATATGTATAGTATGGCGGCTGCCGTCACCACCGCTATGGGGGTAGATACTAGCACGAGGTTTGCTATATCCGCCTTCTTCACATAAACTGCGGTGACCCTCTTGGGCCCATCCACATATACCTCTATAGTGCCCCCAGCCCCGGGCTTCTTGAACGTGTTACCGACCATAACACCCTCCAGGCTATAGTAGGTTAGGAATCCCTCCAGCCTGGCGGGGAAGGATACGGTGTAGTGATCACCAGCCTTCACCCATGCCTGCCTTTCTCCCAGCACTGATGAGACCGTTACCAGGTAGTACTTGTCATACACTGCCCGTATATAGTGCGGCCTGTCCACTGTTATGGACACGTTCCAGGTGTATAATGTAATGTTATTGTCGATGATCTTGGCCAGGACAAGCTTGCTGCTGGGCCCCTGCTGGATCTCGCTCTTGAAGAGTAGGGTTACTGTATCCCCCTCCCTCACCCACCTTTCAACAACCCCCTCCGCGGTGTGTACCCTAACCAGGTATAGGGGGGCATAGAGGGCCTCAACCTCCCCTGGGCTGGAGGCCACTAGCACTATGCTCTTG
>JALUDK010000273.1 GCA_027044005.1 Acidilobaceae archaeon
CCGCCCTTGCTTGTATTGCCAGGACCTCTATCCCCGAGGCGTCCTCGAGGTACCTTACATGGCTCTGGGGGAGGCCCATCGCTACTATGAGGCTTGATCCTATCGAGGATGCGAGGGCTGCCTTGAGCTCTAGCCCGTCCCAGGGGGTTACCCAGCCGTCGGTATCTACTATAGTCCATCCTGGCCTCCTTGATAGCCTTGAGGAGCATAGTAGGTACCTTGCCTCTGCCCTGGCCGGGGTGAATGAGCCTACGAAGCATGACGCCTCCACGTCGAATGCTGCGCCTGGGAGTGCTATGCCGTTGAGGGGCTTGGCTAGGGCTATGAAGCCTGGGCAGTATACCTCGTTCTGGCCTACATCGGTGGTCATCAGCCTTGCATCCCTGGAGCTGGAGGCTAGGTTGAGTGCCCATGCAGCCAGGGTACTCTTACCCACATCTGTTGGCCCTATTATGACCGGGTTCTTTGAGTCCTTGACCTGCCTGGCTACTTCCTCATACTCCTCATACTCCTCGGGATGTGTCTGGGTGATCCTCTCAGGCCCGGGGGCCACGTCGACTAGTGCACCGGGTGTTGAGGCTAGGTATGTCCTCCCTACTGGCACTGTTATGGTTATGCCCTCTCCTAGCGTGGCTCCTAGTAGCTTTACCGTCCCCTCTACTATCCTTAGGCTTGCGGGGCCTGTTACCTTGAATGCCCCCTCGACCCTGTGCGGCACCTCCTCGTCACCGGTTTACTTGATGACCATCACTATCTTGTCTACGTTCAGCTCTACAATCTTCTTTATACCCCTCTGACCTGGCTTATACGTTGACTTGATTATGTTGACTGACTCCAGCCTGCGGATCTGGCTACTAACGTTCGCCTTGCTCTGGCCTATAGCCTCTGCTATGTCGTCCAGGTCCATGGGGCCTGCCGCCAGCATCTCGAGTATCCTCGCCCTGGTATCGTTTGCTAGTGCATTTGCAACCTTAGCTATGTGCCTGGCTCCAACCACGTATAGGGTCCTGTCCTTCTCGTATATCCCCTCCTTCTCTGGCACCGTCTTAGAGGGCATAAGGTGCACCACCTGTACACACTGTGCTACCAAGGCCTAATAGGTTAACAATGTTTATATAAGTTTCTCACCTGTACCTAATACGATCCACTTATAACCTAATATGATATGTGGATGCCAAACATCTAAGCCAGCCCCTAGCCGCTAGTGCACTGTACTGTCTAATACTTAAGTCCGCTCGATCGATTAGACTTACTGGGCACCGGCCGGGAAGGGTGTGTGGTCCTATGGATATAACCACTGCATCCAAGCTCACCAACGCCTTCCTCAGGGAGCTAGAGGCACCCTTCATCGGGAGGCACGAGGAGGCTATGGTTATCACGCTAGCACTCATGACGGGGGAGCACGCGATACTGATAGGGGAGCCTGGAACCGCTAAGAGCGCCCTGGTAAGGAGGGCCTCCGACCTGCTGAGGGCCCGCTTCTTCAAGTACCTCCTGACTAAGTACACCGAGCCGGGGGAGCTATTCGGCCCCCTAGACATAAGGGGGCTCAGGGAGGGCTACTACAGGAGAGTCACACGGGGGAAGCTACCCGAGGCTGATATAGCCTTCCTAGACGAGGTCTTCAACGCCAACAGCGCGGTCCTAAACTCCCTCCTAAGCATAATGCAGGAGAGGATACTTTACGACGGCTACATGGAGATCCGGGTCCCCCTATGGAGCATGATCGGGGCCTCAAACAAGACCCCAGACGAGGTCGAGTTGGAGGCGCTCTACGACAGGTTCCTCTTCCGCCACCACGTTAAACCGCTAGACGTTGAATACTGGGACAAGCTACTGGACGCGACGTGGATAATAGAGAGGGGAGAGCACCCACCCCCGGAACCCGTCATGGGCATAGAGGACCTCAAGGGCATAGTCAAGGCTGTTCTAAGCGTGGACCTAGCCAGGGTTAAGGCACCCCTGATCAAGCTATTCCTAGCCCTACAGGAGAAGGGGCTCCACCTAACCGACAGGAGGAAGGGGAAGATACTAAAGGCGGTGGCAGCCCACGCCGTGCTGAGCGGACGCTCCGTGGCTAATGAGAACGACTTGATCGTGCTTAAGTACACGGCCCCCAAGGACCTGGAGGACTTCGACAAGGTCTCGATCATCCTAATGGAGGAGCTCAGGACCAAGGATAGGGTGCTCAGGGAGCTAGACGAGATAAGGGCTAACATAGAGGCAGCCAGGAGAGCTGTGGCCAGGCTCCAGTCCTTCGACCCCAAGCTGATAGACTACTATAGGAGCCTGAAGAGCGCCAGGAACAGGGTCACAAGCCTAGTCAAGGACTTCGAGGATCAGGAGGTAATCAAGGCCGCTGAGGAGATAATAGAGCTGATAGACGACATCATACAGGATATCATGGCGAAGCTAAACATGTAAAGGGAGGCAGGAAGGGGATGACCCACAGCATAATAGCGGGCGTAGGGGAGATAGACGAGATAAGGATGTACAGGGCCCAGAAGATCATAAAGCTCGCATCAAGGATAAGCGGCGCCCAAGGCCTGGAGGACACCATAGCCCCCGAGCTGGCGGTTGACATATTCTACAGCTTCTACCTCCCCCTACCCGTGCTGGCAGAGGATGCGGCAGAGCAGCTGGAGACCGGGGATCCTAGGGACGCACTCCGACTCTCAGTCGTAACCCAGCTCCTAGGCAACATAAACCTGTGGAGGGTCAAGCCATACACTGTGACAGACTCCCTTGTAAGCACGGTAGCCGCTGCCAGCTTCGTGGAGAGGCTCTACAGGGCCCTACCCAAGGACTATACCCGGCAGAGGAGCAGTAGGCAGGGGAGGAGCGGCGGCCGGGGAATGGAGAGCATGGGAACCCGGGGGAGCGAGGACAAGATCAAGGAGGCGGTGGAGAAGGCTATGGAGGCTGCGGAGAGGGATAGCAGGACCGCCAAGAGCATAAAGCAGATGATAACGAAGGTGGGCGTTGGAAGGACCTCCGTGCTCGAGTTCGACGAGAGCGTAGAGGAGATACTGAGGCTCGCCAGGGAGACGGATGTGGAGAGGATACTAGAGAAGGTCGAGGGGATACGGGTAGCGTTCTCCAAGAGCAGGGCCGGGGACAGGTTCGTCAAGGGCTGGGTAGAGGGCGTGGAGTATGGTGGCGACCTTGAGAGGCTACACGACTCCCAGTTAGCCCTGCCGGAGGAGTACTTCTACTACTCCCTAGCCAACAACAAGCTACTCCTCTACAAGAAGGTCCTCCCTGCCTCCCGTGGCCCTATATACGTCCTCCTGGACAAGAGCGGCAGCATGGTTGGGACAAAGATCGACTGGGCCCGTGCTGTAGCTGTGGCGCTATTCAGGAAGGCCGTAGAGGATAACAGGCTATTCTACGCCCGGTTCTTCGACTCCGTCGCCTATCCCCCAATCACCCTGAGGCCTAGGAGCAGGGCGGGGGAGGTGGTGAAGCTCCTATCCTACCTGGCTAGGGTGAGGGCGGGAGGTGGCACTGATATAACCAGGGCCGCCGCGGCGGCGGTCGAGGATATACTCAGTGTCAGGCGTGCCCGGGAGATAAGCGACATAGTCCTGATAACCGATGGAGAAGACAGGCTGTCCTCCGACATACTCTCGAGGCTGATGAAGAAGGGGAACCTGAGGCTCCACACAGTCATGGTACAGGGCCACAACCCCTACCTTAAGAAGGCCTCCTACAGGTACCTCGTGGTCAAGAAGCTGGAGGAGAGCGACGCCCTTAGGGTTATGGACTTCAGCTAGGGCGGCTCGACCCCGTACAGCCTTGCCACGTTATCAACGTTCACCCTGTAGAGGTACTCCTCCCCCACCAGGCCCTTACTATGGAGCCTATGGACCTCCTCCGCCATCTCCCAGGGGTAGACCACTGCACCCGGCCTGGACGGGTCATCTATGTAGTCGCTCTCCAGTATGTAGAAGGGCTCCAGCTCCCTGAAGACGTGGGGCAGCAGCCTTTGCACCCCCGGTATTGTCACTGGGTATCCGAGCCTGCTTGCATAGGAGCCGGTGCCGGGCTTTGAATGGTGGAACACGACCCTGGCCCTAGCGTCTCCCAGCCCAATCCTCTTGGCCGCATCCTCGACCAGGTCCACCGTGATCCTCCCTACATGCTCCAGGTGCATGTGGACTATGCACCCATAATCCCTTGCATGCTCCAGGGCCCTCTCTAGTATGAGTTGGGCTATCACGGCCCTCTCGGCCCCGGTCTTGTAGTGCTGCCTCCCCACCTCTCCTATACCGTCAAGGATACCCTCCCTACAGAGGCCTGCGATGTGGTCTACAACGCTCCTGCCCAGCTCCAGCACCCTTGTAGGGTCCATCTTGTACCTGTCTATCAGCCTATCCACGTCGGCCGGGTGGAAGCCGGCCAGGCAGGCTACCCTGAGCCCGGCATCCTCGGCCTCCTTACACTCCCTCACAACTATCTCGATCATCCTCTCGTAAGACTCCAGCCCTGCCGGTTCTATGCCATAGTTCCAGGGTGAGAGGGATAGTAGGGCCCAGAACCAGCCCCCGGCCTCCTTGAATCTCTCAGCTATCTTGGCAGCGCCTATCCCCCTTACCGGGTTGCTGTGTCCATGGCCGTCGGCTATTGGTATGGTCGCCATTGCTATCAGACCTCCACGTGTATACCTGGCTTCCCTGGTAGGGCTTGTCTTGCCTTGGGGGAGCTGCTCTCCTCCTCGACCTCGACTACCACCTCCCTCACGCCTAGCTCTCTTGCCAGGAAGCCTGCCGCCTCTTTGAGGGTCTCCAGCTCGAGGCTCCTGTCTACCAGTAGGGAGAGGACCTCGGGGTTCCTTGTTATGAGCTTAGCTGCCTCTCCTGCCTTCTTCTTGTCAGGCATCCTTGCTATCGCCTCCCTTATCGAGTCCCTCAGGTTTAGCCCCCTATCTCTGGCCTCCTTGACGTGCTTCAGCATCTCGTATTTCCACTCGGCTGCTATTATCACCCTTATCCTATCGGCCTTCTTGACTAGGCGTAGGACCTTCTTAGCATCCTCTATTAGCTCCCTTAGTATCCTCTCGGCGGTCTCCACGTCATCCCTTATCTTATCCTCCTCCGGCTCGGGCCAGGGCTGTAGGGATGCGTAGCCGCTCTTGCCTATCCTCTCCCATGCCTCCTCCGCGGTGTGTGGCACTATCGGGGCTATGAGCAGGGTCTGGACCTCTATGAACCTCTTCAGCAGGTCCCTCTGGGGCGTGCCTGCCCTCTTGATGTACCACTTGTAGGCTGATTGTAGGTTGTAGTAGCCCTCCACCAGCGCGGTCTTATACATCGTCTCCTCCATCAGGCTGGTGACCCTCTTTATAGTCCTGTTTAGGACGCTCTCGAACCAGTCATCAACCCTGACCCTCTCGCTCCTCCCGGTGCCATACTTCTCCTCGGCGAACTTTATCCAGGAGTATAGCTCCTCCGCAGCCCTCTCGGCCACGCTGGGCTCGAAGTTAGCGTCCTCGAGGCCAGGGTCTGCGCCTCCTAGGACCTCTGCCCACCTGGTCGCGTCAGCCCCCCACCTGTCTATGGCTTGTCTTAGTAGTATGAAGTTACCCAGCGTCTTCGACATCTTCTTGCCCTCTACCATTATCCACCCGTTGACTCCTATGCCCCGGGGCCACTTCTCCCTGGGGAAGATCGCTACATGGTGGAATATGTAGAAGACTAGGTGGTTCGGTATTAGGTCCTTGCCGCTGATCCTCATGTCCACCGGGTACCAGTACTCGAATTCTCTCCTCATCTCCTCCAGTAGGCTGGCCGGTATGCCGGTGGACTTGGAGACCTCCTCCGCGCTACCCTTGCCGAGGAATATGTAGTCGAACACCTCGGGCTTGAGCTGCTCCGCTTTTATACCATACTTCTCTGGGTGTTGCAGGTACTTTGCAACCGTATAGTACGCCATGTAGATGGTGGAGTCGCTCAGGCTCTCTATCACCCAGTCCGGGTCCCAGGGTAGCCTTGTGCCGAGCTCGCCCTTGTGCGTGAAGGCCCAGTCCTTGTACCAGTCTATGTACTCGTGGAAGACCTTCCTGACCTGCTCCGGTAGGAACCTCATCCTCTCGACCGCCTCGTGGGCCTTCTCCTTCCATTCCCTCTTACTGTATAGTAGGAACCACTGGTCCGACACGAGCTTCACATGCGTCCTAGCACCGCAGCGGCAGTATACCCTTGTGGGTAGGGTGTATACCCTGACTGCGTCCCCGCGGGATGCCAGCCACTCTATTATCTCCTCCTTGGCGTCGCTGACCTTCCTGCCTGCCCACCTTCCCGTTACCTCTAGTAGCACGCCGGAGTGGTACTCCTTGGAGTAGATCTCCTTGGTTGCCTTGTCTAGGAGCTCCCTGTCCTCCTGGCTCTTTACTCCTAGCCTCTCCACGGCGTCCTTGGCTGGGATCCGGGAGTAGCCCTCTAGCCTTATCAGGGGTATGGGCTCTATCCCCTCGAGTATTGATGGGTCTACCCCGTACTCCCTCAGCACCTCTCCCCGGGCCTTCAGCTCCTCTAGGGCTATGTAGTCGTAGGGGGCGTGGGCGGGGACGCTCATCACCACACCGGTGCCTATATCGGGCTCCACGAAGCTAGCGGGTAGCACGGGGACCCTGGCTCCTGTGGCTGGGTTCACTGCGATCCTGCCTATCAGCTCCCTGCCCTCTATACTGCCCTTCACCTTGACCTCGTGCCTCTGGTCTGCCAGCTCCCTGGCCATGTAGTCGCTTATAACCCAGTCCTCCCCGTCTACCTCTGCGATCAGGTATGTTGCCCCTGGGTTCACCCATATGTTGGTCACTCCGAACACTGTCTCGGGCCTGTAGGTTAGCGCCGGGTAGACTAGGCCGTCGTCCCCACGGAACTTTATTATGACAGCCTCCTGCGGGCTTATCCCCGCGTACTCGTCAGGCCTGTCATGGTCCCCCACGACCTTCTGCTCTTTGGGGCACCATACTACTGGGTGTTCCCCCTTGCCGACTAGCCCCTTCTCCCTCAGCTTCAGGTACTGCCACTCTATGAACTTGCTGTAGTACGGGTTTAGGCTGGTCGTGTGGAACTCCCTCCTCCAGTCTATACTCATCCCGTACCTCTCTAGGTCCCTCCTCCAGCCCCGTGTGAAGAACTTGACCCAGTAGACGGGGTCCTGGAATTTGGGTATCTCCTCCTCTGGTATACCCATGTCCCTCAGCGTCTTGATCTGCTTCTCGTTGCCCTCCCTGACCTTTAGGGAGGCAGCTACTATGGGGCCGCCGGTCGCGTGCCAGCCCTGGGGGAATAGAACGTTGTAGCCCCTCATCCTCTTGTACCTGGCGGTAACGTCTACCCTTAGTATTGTGAAGGCGCTCCCCAGGTGGGGGTAGGCGTTCACGTAGGGGTAGGGGAACGTTATGAAGAACTTGGGCCTGCCCGGGTCTGGGTCAGCCTCGAATATCCTGTCCCTCCTCCAGCGCTCCTGCCACTTCTCCTCTATAGCCTTCATAGCATCCACTGGCTCGGTGTGCTCCCCCAACTTATTCACCCTTCCAGGCTCCGGCTGGTGGGTTTGGAGTGGTGCTAGCTTAATAACGCTCCCTAGCCCTCCACCAAACTGGCAAGGGTGTATAGAGTGTCTGAGGAGGCAAAGTTTCTGAGGGGGTTCGACGGGGAGGCCCGGGTCGGCAAGGTCCTGAGGAATCTTGCCACAATAACCTTCAAGCCCGAGGACTTCAGCAGCCCCGTGGCGCTACAGATGGCTATATCTAGGATATATGAGAGCGTATTGAAGATGATGGAGGAGGGGGGCCCCAAGGCTAGGTATATTGCCGAGGTCCGGTTCACCGATGACCTTGGGAATAATGTTGTTATAGCTATAGACCTTGGGGAGGAGATGCCTCCCTTCTCTAAGGAGAAGGTGAAGGCCCGTATAGTTGTGGAATTGTATGAGGAGGAGTAGTTTATCTTCTTCTCCTCTTCCTGGGCCTTTCCTCTGCCTCGACCACGTGCACCCTGACCCCTAGTAGTTTCTGGACTATCTCGTCTAGGAACCGTATGTATATGCCCCGTTGTCCCATTAACGGGCCCATGTTGCCCCTGGCTACCTCGAGTTTTAGCAGTGGCCCCGCGAAGTCCGTGTCTATTATGTGCTTGTGTATCCATGCCACTGGGTGTATGGCCCTGACTAGCTCTCTGAAGTCTAGGGTTAGTGGTATGCCCCTTACGCTTAGTCCCGTATCCTCCTCCACCTGTGCTATCCTCTCTCCCTTCTGTCCTATGAGTCTGCCCATGTGCTTCTCCTTCACTATTATCAGTGCGTCGGGTGTGTGGTCGCTCTCTATCCCCCACCTCCTCTTGGGGTCGAGTAGGTTCACCACGGTGATTATATCGGCGTCTGGTGCCCTTATCCTCGCCGCCTCGTAGACGCTCTTCTCAACCTCATCCAGGCTCCTCTTCCTCATGTTCAGCTCGAGGAGTAGCCTTATGCCCCTCCTGGCCCCGGGCCTTACTATGTCCTTTACGCCTAGGTCCACTACCACCGCGTTCTCCTCTCCTAGTAGTATCTCCCTAGCCAGGCTGGCCCCGTCCCTGCCCGGCTCTGTTGTCCTCTGGAATACTGGGTCCCCTGCTATGATGAGTCTGCTACCCTCTCCGAGCCTGGTTATAACCTCTACTATAGTCTCCGGGGGCACGCTCTGGGCGTCGTCCAGGACTATTATCGAGTTGTCGAAGGTCCTGCCCCGGAGGAAGTGCGGGTCCACTAGGACGATCTTACCCGATTCGTGTAGCTTCTCTAGGCTTCCTGACCTTGCCTTTAGTATGTCTTCTATGTATTCCGAGGCTATGCTCCTATACATCTCTGGATCGCTGGTTATCGTTACCTCCCTTCCCGTTGCTATGTCTATTACGGGCCTGGCTAGTATGAACCTGTCATACCTTCCCTGTAGAGCCGATGATACTCCGTAGGATATTGAGAATAGGCTCTTACCCGTCCCGGTGGGGCCGAAGACCCCTACTATGTCGCTACCCGACTCCAGGGCCTCCTTCAGCCTCTCCTGCCCCGGGGTCCTGGGCTCCAGCTTCTCGTATAGGCCCTCCACCGCCGTCACCATCGTGGTGGGGATCCCCTTCTAGGGTTTTAGGTGTACCACTTCTCCCCGATACTAGGAGGGACACCTCGGCTAGGACTCCTGCCGCCGCGGGGGTTAGCTGGACTGCGTAGAAGCTGTAGAGAGTCCTGTTGCCTAGGGCGAAGACCAGGTAGTAGGTTAGTATTATGCTCATGTATAGTATGGAGGAGAAGACCATCCTCTCCCTACCCCTGTCGAGGTGGTACATCGTTATCACCAGCGACGCGACTAGAGCTGGCAGGTGTACCAGTGTGTTCAGCCTGGCCGCGACTAGTGCCCCCGAGACGCTGTAGTAGAAGGGGTTCACATTGAATATCCACCCTGTGGGGGTGGAGGTTGGGGGCCCGTTGGCGGGCCTCGAGGTTGTGTGCCACTTCAGCGCGTTTATATTCTCCCTGACTAGCTCTACCGGGCCGAAGTAGGAGGCCAGCGGT
>JALUDK010000274.1 GCA_027044005.1 Acidilobaceae archaeon
GCCTCTCCTTTAGGCTTAGGACCTCGCGGGCTCTCGGGTCCCCCTTGAGGTACCTGTCCCTACCGTCTATGCCACGCCACACGGGGTAGCGGTACCGCCTGCCCCGCCTGTTACCCACGGTCTTGACTGTTAGGTAGCCGGGGCCGTATAGCCTTGCAAGCTCCACCTGCAGCCTGGATAACCTCTCCTCTACCGCCTCTAGCTCTCTCCTTGCCGCTGCAAGCTCAGCCTCGGCAGCCCGGTAAGTCTCCTCTGCGGCAGCATAGACCTGGGCTAGAGGATGGGGCTTTAGCTTGGTCAAGAGCCATCACCTCGGGGCTTCCTCTTGGGCTTCTGTGATTGTAGCTATACTCTCAAGTTTTGCCTCTAAATCTGGTGGGAGCCGAATTCCAGGCTTCTTTTTCAGGCTATTTAGGAGTAATCTACACAGCCCGGGAGTTGCCTTTACATTGACTATCCTGCGTATCTTCTTCCTGCAGTATTCTTCGGGCTTAGTCTTTATCCGCCTATCCCTTTCTGCCCTCTGCCTATGCTCCTCTATGCACTTCTTCCACGCATCAGGGTCCTCTGGGTACTCGTCTGCTTCAACAAGCCCATAATCATATATCAGCGTGAGAAGCGTATGCGTGAATATGCGGTCGTTTATCATGTGCATGTTATTCTCGCTAGCTCCCTCTAGGAATTTGCTTTTGAGAAGGTTCCACGCCACCCAGTCCCCACCATAGAAGGCACAGAGCAGCCAGGCTATCCTGTAGGGCACCCATCCAAGGAGTACTTTGCTGAGATCGACCTTACTACGTCCAACGCTTTTTACCGTGCTAACACTACTACTATTAGATAGACCC
Source organism: Acidilobaceae archaeon (assembly GCA_027044005.1). Classification (GTDB taxonomy): domain Archaea; phylum Thermoproteota; class Thermoprotei_A; order Sulfolobales; family Acidilobaceae; genus S012-22. The sequence goes on from JALUDK010000274.1 coordinate 846, forward strand.
GACACCATGCACATCCCCTCTTTTCAACGTGGAATCAGCCTAACCAGCACCAATACCATAGATACATTGTACACTGAGCATGGCTATATTCCTGGCCCCGGGGGGCAGACCATGAAAATGATGGTCTGCTCATGTACACCAAGCCTAAATCCACACGCAACAACCGTACAAGTTAGAGTGTAATGTGGCTTGTGCCATCCTAGCTTACTCTGCCCTGATTTGGGGCGTACTAGTTATCTTTTGGCTGGGCCTAGTTTTTCTGTTATGTATTGCATGATGTGTTGGTATTCCTTGTCTAGGATGGGTAGCCAGTCGGTGTAGTGTCTTCCGCCTATTGTGCTTGGCCTTCCCTGGAAGGCCTCTATTGTCTCGGAGTCTATGCCTAGCTCTTTGGCCTTCTGGCGCCACCACTTCCTGTAGTACTTCACTGCTAGGCCGCACCCCCTGAATCTTCGCTTGTAGGTGTGCTTATTATGTAGAGGACCACGGTACTCCTGTAGCCTCTCCAATAGCCAGCTTGGCAGGTAGGCGACGTAGGCCCTCTTGCTCCCCCTGAGCATGTCCAGGTGTATCCTGACGGCCCCGTATGGGAGTTCTACTGCCCTTAGCTGCCTGGCCTGGCTTAGAATAGCTAGGGCTTCCTCGAACCTGAGGCCTGAGTAGAAGAGTATGTAGTGTAGTAGGGTGTAGGCCTCTCCATAACTCTCCAGGCAGCTTGGCATCTGTTTTACCAGGCTGTCTGGGGGCACGTATGTGTCTTCCCTGCTCTTGGGCTTCCTGGGAAGTGCTTTCCGCAGGGTTAGGGCTAGCTCTTCATATGCTGTCTTCTTCTCTATGTATGTTAGCAGCCTGGAGAACGCCTCGTGGCTGGCCTTGTTTAGGCCCATGAGTTGGAAGGCTTTGGTGGTGTCCGTCTTCCCGCATAGGCTTAGGCCCTCTGTCTTTCTAAGGTAGCGCATATAGTCTCTCACGGTCTTCTGGCTGGTGCCCTGCTCCTCTAGTAGCCACTCCCTGAAGCTTGCCAGGAGCTCGGTGGTTACTGTTAGGCATGGAGAGTTAACCTGGCCTGCTTCGAGGCCTAGAGCATCTCCTGGTAATCGGTTGCTACCCCCTGTAGTTAACTGATGACTAGGAGCATAGCCTGAAACCTTATCCCCGAGACCATCTAGAGCATCAGCCTGGAAGACGGGCCCGGTTGGCATCCGGGAGGCCCCGGGTTCAAATCCCGGCCGGTCCACCATCACCCACATTATACCCCCTGGTGTCCACCCAAGCCTCCTATGTGGGTGCGTACACGTGGTCTCGAGGCCCCACGGAGGCAGGCTGGTCTATAGGGTTGCTCGTGGTAGGAGGAGGGAGGCCCTGCTGGGGGAGGCTAGGGACTTCCTAAGCCTCGAGATCCCGCTAGAGAGGGCTATAGACCTCGAGGACCTGGCCCATGGCGTTTTTAGCCCCCTCGAAGGCTTCCTAACTAGAGACGACTACGAGAGCGTGCTTGATAATATGAGGCTGAGCGACGATACACCGTGGACAATACCAATAATCCTAGACGTAGACCGGGGCGACCTCAAGGGCGCCGGGGAGGGCGATGATATACTATTGACCCACCGGGGGGCCCCTATAGCTGTTATGACCATCGAGGAAATATATGGGTGGAATAAGAGGAGGCACGCGGAGAAGGTGTACAAGACAACCGACCCAGCCCATCCAGGGGTAGCCTACACTATGTCCATGAAGAGCCTCCTAGTAGGGGGTAGGATAGAGCTGGTCGGCCAGGTCCCCAACCCCCATGAGAACTACACCCTATGGCCAAGGGAGACCCGGGTCCTATTCAAGGAGAGGGGGTGGAGGACCATA
>JALUDK010000275.1 GCA_027044005.1 Acidilobaceae archaeon
AGGGTTACGGGGTGCAACCCGGAGCACTTCAGCCTAGAGGTGCAGGAGGCCAAGAGGAGCTGCGCTAGGGTGGAGGACCTGGGGGGTGAGTGTGATGGGAGGAGGATACAGGATCCCTATAGTATACGGTGTATCCCCCAGGTTTACGGGTCGGTAGCCAACGCGTTGAGGCATGTCCGGGAGGTTGTTGAGGCCGAGCTCTGCTCCTCCACAGAGAACCCCCTGGTTGCCGGGGGCCGCGTGCTCCACTCCTGCAACTTCCACTCCCTGCCCGTAGGCTTGGCTGGGGACTACGCCTCCATATCGCTGGCCAACGTCTCTAACATGATCGAGAGGAGGATAGCCCAGCTTATGAGGTCCCAGATAACTGGTAGGCCCGAATACCTGGCCTCGGGGGATAGTAGTGTTGGGGCCATGATCATACAGTACACCGCCGCCAGCCTGGCAGCCTCGATCAGGAGGATCTCAGCACCGTCTACCGTGCATAGCATACCTACTAGCGGCCTCCAGGAGGACCTAGTCCCCATGAGCCCCGACTCCGGCCTAAAGCTACTTGAAGCCCTAGACAGGCTGGCGTGGCTCATAGCGGCTGAGGACCTCGTAGCGGATATAGCTCTGGGCGCGGAGGACCTAGGGGATCCCTCAGTCGGGCTGGCGGAGAGGTATAGGAGGATAACGGGGTCAATAGGCTGGGTCATACCACTACGCACCTACACGGGATATAACTGACCAGATTAACCCTACCAGGCCACCCCCATGCAGGGGGTCCATGTGAGGGTCGCCATCGAGAGGAGCATCAACCCACTCCTACCCGAGCCCGTGAACAGGTACCGTATAGACACGGACGGCATGGTGGCCTATGTAGATGCGGGCCTAGAGCCCTTGCCCGAGGGCACGCTGGTCCTGGTTACACACTACCACTGGGACCACACCTACGGCCTCGCCGCCAGCAGGGGGCTACGGGTGTGCATGCCACCCCAGACCCTTGAGTCGCTAAGCTATGAGAGGGCCCTTGAGGGTGTCAGGAGCCTCCTTGAGGCGGTAGGCTACGGCGACCTGGTGAGTCATGCAGAGCCTTATGTGGAGCTGTATAAGAGGATAGAGGACTCCCTGCCAAGGCACCGGGTGTATGGCCTTGACGAGTGCCCCCTGGAGGGTGTTGAAGCCCTCCACTGCCCCGGCCATAGCGGGGATCATCACTGCTACATTATAGGCGACTCGGTGTTCCTAGGCGACAACTACGTACCCTACACTACATCCACAACCCTAACCAGCCCCCTAGACTACATGGAGTCAATGCACAAGGTCCTAGCCGCCAGCTGGTCCACCGCCTACCCCGGCCACGGCGACCCCAGTGGGAGGAGGGGGCTTGTGGAGTGGCTTAACAGGGTGTCTAGGAGGAAGCTGGCCAGGATGCTAGAGGTCTCGCTACGCCTAGGAGGCGGGGCCAGCCTAAAGGACCTGCTACACAGGATGTACCCCCAGGCGGGCGGGGCCACACTCTTCCTAGCGGCAAGGAACCTAGTCGGCTACATAAGGGCCCTCGAGGACCTGGGCCTAGTCAGGGTTGATAGAGGAGTCTCCCCCTGGGTCGTGGAGCCTGCATAATATCCTCCAGCACCCCTAATACTTAAGCGGTGCACACATTATGAACCAGCCCCTAGAACCCTATAGGATCAAGGTGGTAGAACCCCTCAGGCTCCTGAGCCGCGGGGAGAGGCTGGAGAGGCTTGAGAGGGCGTGGTGGAACGTCTTCCGCCTAAGGGCGGAGGACGTGTATATAGACCTCCTGACCGACAGCGGCACGGGGGCGCTGAGCGCCGCCCAGCTGGCGGCCCTAATGCTGGGGGACGAGTCCTACGCCGGGTCGAGGAGCTGGTACAGGTTCGAGGAGGCTGTTAAGGAGCTGCTGGGCGACGTCTATGTGCTTCCCGTGCACCAGGGCAGGGCCGGGGAGAGGATACTATACACTATCCTGATGAGGAGGCGCAATGCTAGGATAGTCCCGGCTAACACGCACTTCGACACGGGCAGGGCAGTGATCCTAAACCACGGGGGAGAACCGGTAGACCTACCAGTACCCGGGGCCCTATCCAGGAGTGACCCAGGCTTCCGTGGAGACATCGATGCCAGGGCCCTAAGGAGGCTGATAGAGGAGAGGGGCCAGGATAACATAGCATTCATACTCCTAGTCTTAACCAACAACACCATGGCCGGCCAGCCGGTTTCCATGGACAACATAAGGGAGGCCCGGAGGATAGCTGATGAGTACGGGATACCCCTAGTCTTCGACATATCCAGGTTCGCCGAGAACGCCTACCTAATCAAGGAGCTAGACCCCCGCTACCGGGATAAGAGCCTCCGCGAGGTGGCCGTTGAGATGCTGGGCTACGCAGACCACTACATGATGAGCGCCAAGAAGGATGGCCTATCCCATATAGGCGGCTTCATAGCAACGCGGAGCGAGGACCAATACCAGGAGCTCGCCGCCCGGGGGGTTCTAGAGGAGGGCTACATCACCTACGGCGGCCTGGCCGGCAGGGACCTCGAGGTGATAGCCGTGGGCCTAAGGGAGGTCCTAGACGAGGAGTACATGAGGCATAGGATAGGCCAGGTCCGCTACCTCGCCGGGAGGCTGAGGGAGCAGGGGGTCCCGGTAGTCTACCCGCCGGGG
>JALUDK010000276.1 GCA_027044005.1 Acidilobaceae archaeon
GCAACCTCCCCACTCGGCCCATATGATATGCTCTTGACGCCCTTGACCACGTAGTACCTCATATCCAACCCTCCGGGGCATAGGTGTGGCTCCCCTACCTCCACGCCAGCCGCCGCCCCCGCATTCCTCAAGGCCTCATAAAGCTCTCCCGGGTCGTTGACCACGGCCGGCATCGAGTGCTCCAGCTCCACCTCATACTCGCCAAGCCTTAGGCCACGGGCTACAGCAGCCCACCTGACTATACCCTTAAGCTCCTCCAGCACCTCCTCCACAGTCTCCTCTGGAATGGTCCTCCTGTCTATCGTGAACACGAACTCGCCAGGCACCTGGTTAGTCTTCCCTCCCCCAGGCACGCCTGCCACGCCTCCGATCGCTGCCGTCGGGTACGCTGCATCCTCCGGCTTGATCGGGTACCTCGTCCTCCTGCCGGGGAGCCTTGACGCTAGGGCTTGCTGTATATCAAGGGCTAGGGCGGAGGCTAGCAGGAACGCGTTCCTCCCTAGCCAGGGGGTGCTAGCGTGGGCGTTCACACCCCTGACCCTGACCTTGACCCATACTGCCCCCTTGTGGCCGTGCCATGGATGCTCTAGCCCGCTGGGCTCCGGTAGGAGGAGGTAGTCTGGCGGCTCTATGTATTCTAGAAGGTAGCCAGTGCCGCACTCCCCGCCTATCTCCTCGTCTGGCACGAATGCTGCCTCAAGAGTGACGCCCGGCTCCTTGGAGTCTAGCTGGAGGGCCTTGAATGCTCCTAGTGTTGCTGCTATGCCTCCCTTCATGTCTATCGCTCCCCTCCCGTAGAGCCTGCCATCCTTTACTATTGGCTTGAATGGCTCGGTGACCGTCCAGCCCTGGCCCCCGGGGACTACGTCGTAGTGGCCGTTGAAGTGTAGCCGGGTTCCCTCCCCCCTCCTACCTATAACTATGTACCTTGGATTGTCGCTGGCGTTCCTGCACTTCTCCTTCTGGTAGTCCATAGGGACCTTGATTACCTCGACGCTGAAGCCTAGGCCCTCCAGCTCCTTGGCTAGGAGCTCGGCCGCCTCCTCGTAGTGGTCTCCTTGGGGGGAGACTGTGGGTATTGATATGAGCCTCTTGAGAACGTCTATAGAATACTCTAGTGACTCCTTGACGGCCCCGGGAGATATGAGCCTATCCAATATACTTACACCCGACCTATAGCCTGGGCTGGAGGAGGCTTTTAACCCTGAAGTAGTCGTGCAAGGTTCTCCTTGAATGGCTTCTCAACGATCCCCCTCTCTGTTATGAACGCCGTCACCAGTTCGGGGGGCGTTACGTCGAAGCTGGGGTTGTAGACCTCCACGTCGCCCAGTGTTATGGGGTATTTGCCCATGACCATCCTAACCTCGTCGGGGCTCCTCTCCTCGATGACTATACTACCAGGATCCTCCACCGGCTGGATAGTACTCGTCGGGGCGGCGACGTAGAATGGCTTCCCGTTATGCCAAGCCGCTAGGGCTACCTGGTAGGTGCCGATCTTGTTGGCAGTGTGCCCTGTAAGTATTATCCTATCGGCCCCGACGATCGCCTTGTCCGCCATGCCCCTCCTGAATACTAGGCCGACCGCCCCGTCGACGATCAGCTTGAATGGGATCCCCTCCTTCTTCAGCTCCCAAACGTTCAGCCTGGCCCCCTGTAGCACCGGCCTGGTCTCCGTCGTGATTACCTTGATACTCTTCCCCTCGTACCATGCATACCTTATGACTCCGAGGGCGGTGCCGAAGCCTGCCGTGGCGAGTGCCCCAGTGTTGCAGTGAGTCAACACCGTGTCCCCATCCTCTATGAGCCTTGAGCCTATCCTACCCATCTCCACATTGCCCCTGACATCCTCCACATAGATCCTGAATGCCTCCTCCAGCACCGCCTCCCTGACAAGCCCGGGATCGCCTGTAGACGCTGTGGCTCGGATCCTCTCCATCACGCGGTCTAGGGCCCAGAATAGATTGAATGCGGTGGGCCTAGTGGAGGCTAGAAGGCTCCGTGCCTCCTCAAGGTCCCTGATCAGGTCTTCAACGCTCCTAGCCCTAGACTCCCTGGCGGCTAGTGCCATGGCGAATGCTGCCGAGACCCCTATAGCCGGTGCCCCCCGGATCTCCATCTCTCTTATCGCATCTGCGACCCTCCTATAGTCCCTCGTCCTCCTGTAGACCTCCTCGAATGGGAGGAGCCTTGTGTCCAGCCACACAAACTCCCCGGTGTCCAGGTCGAAGTAGAGGGGCTTGACCTTGAGGTACTCCTCTAGGCCCTCTAGTTCCCTGAGTAGGCTCTCTATGCCTGCCAAGGGTGCTCACACGGTACGATTAATACTACGTGGAGGGGGTAAAATACGATGGCTGGACCATATGGACGGGGCTAGGCGCAGTATATTATCCATGCCAAGGCGCATTACAGTGCTCAACATGCTGGTAAACGCTGTTATAGCCCTCGCACTCCTAGCAGCGTACATCAAGACTGGGGAGAAGGGCGCACTCCTGGGCATCCTCATAGTACTGCTGCTAATACCAACGGACCTAGTACTAGTCTACTCTATACTAAAGACCTCGTCCCAGACGCTTCTAGAGGCCCTGGAAGTAGTGGAGAGGACAGGGCCCACCGTAGTTATGGCCCCGCTGGGCCTCAGACTAGAGGCAGCCTGGTGGAGGACAGGCACGGT
>JALUDK010000277.1 GCA_027044005.1 Acidilobaceae archaeon
GCCCGGAGTGGCTTAGGCCTGGGAGGAGCTATAACGTGGAGTCATCCTCGTCTAGGGACGGCTACTATATAAGGTTCATGGCCTGGGCCGAGGATGGTCTCATCCACTGGATCGACTTAGACGGGGTATTCTACGCCTCTCCCCCTAGCCAGGTTTACGCGCTAGTAGAGACCGTCTCCCAAGCAATGCCCAGCCCCGGCCTGGTTTACGAGTTCACCGCCGCCTGGTCTACATTCGTGGATACTGCTGGTATCAGTATTGACGAGGTGGAGGAGGCGTTCAGGGGCCTGGTTGAGAAGGTTGAGGGCGCCGAGTGATGGAGGTAGCCTATGGGGAGCGTAGGTGGAGGATCCTCAGGGAGAAGAGGGCCAAGGCGGTTAGGGTTATGAGTAGCCTCCAGGCCCGTGGCTTGGAGTCTATAGTCCATGGAAGCATAGCCCGGGGTGATGTCGACGAGGATAGTGATGTGGATATAGTCATACCGAGGCCCGTGGCCCCCAGCATAGTTGTCTACACGCTGGAGCAGGCAGGATTCAAGCCCTACCACATAGAGATAGTGCAGGCAACCCCCTCATACACGCCCAAGGTCTACATATACCTAGACCCAGACGAGGAGGCCGTGGTGAGCTTCCCCCTCGCGGATCTGGGCGAGAGGGAGAGGGAGTTCTACAGGTGGGGAGGCGAGCTAGGCCTGGGCGGGCTACTCGAGGGAAGACGGGTCCCAGGGGTTACCAAGGACCTCAAACTCGTTATACCAACCAGCACGGGTCACGTGGAGGAGGATGTGGTAGGGAACGAGGCCAGGGTTGCCAGGCTGCTGGGTATCAGCCTTGAGACGGTTATGGAGAGGGTGCGAGTCCTATCCAGGAGGCGGGCCCACGGTAGGACCGGGGTCTTCCTCAAGGAGCCTGTGGATCCTTCAACGCCAATAGAGGAGGCGATAGACAATATAGCTAGGAGAGTACCAGCCTTCCGGCGCAAGGTGATGGGGTGAGCCTGGGGTGGATCCTGTCCAGGCGCTAGGCGTCGTGGGCATGCTACTGGTCTTCGCCTCCTTCATAGTTAAGAGGTGGACCTGGCTGTACGGCTTTAATATGAGTGGTGCCCTCCTGCTAACGGCGTATGCATACCTCCGCGGCGACCCTGTGTTCACGGTGGTTGAGGCTGGGATTGTCGCTTTCCTGGCGTATAGGTTGTATAGGGAGTTGAAGAGTGAGCCTGTAAAAAGGTGTTGACCCTCCAGTCCCCTGGGGGGTCTGGGGTGTCTAGGATACAGGGTCTGCTGTGACCCCGAACTTCTGCTTCCACTCCTCGAAGGCCTTCTGCTCCTCTGGGGTTAGCTCCTTGCCTATCCTGTACCATCCTGGCTTGGCCTTTAGCTCGTCTGGGGCCTCGTCCACCTTGTAGATACAGTCTACTGGGCAGCTGGCTACGCATGCAAAGTCGTCCTGGCACTTCTCCCATATGAGCCTGGCCTTCATGTTCTCGTCGAACTCTAGGGCATCGTATGGACATACCTCTATGCATGCTCCACAGCTGATACAAGTGTCCTGGTCGATAGCTACCCTCACGAAGTTCGCCAGGTTGCTCATCCCACGCCACACCTCGGCTGGTTCGATTGTATAGTATCCTATCCTCTTATTAAAAAGGGTTTACCCCGTGATCGTATTTGCGCGGCAATATTGTCAGTATATGCATATACTCCAGTCCTCCAGTTCTACTATAAGCACACGTACTAAACTTATTTATACCGGCCAGGCTAGACTCTATTGAATACAGTAATAGAAAAACGGGTCCTAGAGGTGGCTACTGTGGAGTTCAAGCTAGCCAGGATAAACCTGAGTACCCAGAAGGTTACAGAGGAGAAGATAGACGAGAAGACACTCAGAAGATTCATAGGAGGCAGGGGCCTCGGGGCGTACCTTGCCCTCAAGGAGATACCCAAGGGAATAGACCCCTTCAGCCTCGAGAATAAGGTATACATACTAACCGGGCCCATAGTAGGCACCGCCGCCATAGAGAGCGGCAGGTACCACGTGGTCGCCAAGAGCCCTCTAACCGGCATACTGGGCGACGCTAATAGCGGAGGCCAGTTCGGCCCCTGGCTCAGGTTCGCCGGGTACGATGGTCTAGTGCTGGAGGGCGCTAGCGAGGATCCCGTGTGGATTAGCATCGTGAACGGGGAGATCAAGTTCCACGACGCAAAGCACCTCTGGGGTAAGGGTGTGATACACACCGAGAAGGTCATAAGGGAGACCATGGGCGTCACCAAGGAGTCGCTCGGCAGCGTCCTCTCAGTCGGCCCGGCGGCGGAGAATAGGTCCAGGATAGCCGCTGTAATGAACGACAGGTACAGGGCCGCTGGGAGGTCAGGCCTAGCCTCCGTGATAGCCTCTAAGGGTGTTAAGGCTATATGGGCCTACGGGAATAGGAAGGTCCTCGACGAGCTCTACGATAAGAGGAAGTACATGGAGGAGGCTAAGAAGCTGATCAAGAAGATACTGGAGCACCCGATTAGTAAGAGCCTCAACGAGTTCGGCACAGCCGTGCTGGTCAACGTGATCAACGCCCACGGCGCGCTGCCGACAAAGAACTGGACCCGCGGCACCTTCGAGAAGGCCTTCAACATAAGCGGGGAGAGGCTGGCCGAGGTCTACCTTAAGGCCAGGAAGGGGTGCTGGGGCTGCGCCATCCAGTGCTCCAGGGTCTCCGAGGTAGAGTCGGGCCCCTTCAAGACCCCGATCTCCGAGGGCCCGGAGTATGAGACAATATGGGCCAACGGAGCTGACACCATGATCGGGGACCTCGACGCCCTGGTCAAGGCCAACTACCTCCTAAACGACATGGGCTTCGACACGATCAGCTTCGGCTCAACAGTGGCAACCCTCATGGAGATCTATGAGAGGGCCAAGAAGGGCGAGCTACCGGAGGAGAAGGCCAAGGAGCTATTCGAGCTCCTGGGAGACGTGAACCCGGAGTGGGGCAACCCGCACGCCCTCATACAGCTGATCTGGATGGCAGCCTACAGGAACAGGATAGGAGACCTGGTAGCCGAGGGCGCCAAGAGGCTTGCAGAGTACTTCGGAGTACCGGAGGCGGCTATACACGTTAGGGGCATGGAGATGCCCGCCTATGATCCGAGGGGCATAAACAGCATGGCGCTATCCTACGCCACAAGCAACAGGGGAGGCTGCCACCTGAGGGCTTACTCCGTGAGCTTCGACGTCCTCGGGGTGCCGAAGAAGTTCGACCCGCTGGGCATAGACATGGAGAAGGTCCAGCTTGTCAAGATGCAGCAGGACTACTTCTCATTCATAGACTCGGTGATAGTCTGCAAGTTCAACACGTTCGCCTCCGGCCCGGAGGACTACGTGGAGCTGATGAAGGCAGCGATGGGATGGGAGGACTTCACCGTGGAGGAGCTACTGGAGACCGGCGAGAGGATCTACAACACGGAGAGGCTATTCGCAGTGAGGGAGGGTACAAACTACAGGGACACCCTACCGAAGAGGCTACTAGAGGAGCCGCTACCAGACGGCCCGGCTAAGGGTAGGACCGCCAAGGAGGCCCTGGAGAAGTACTTGCCAGAGTACTACAAGCTGAGGGGCTGGGAGGACGGTAAGCCCCTGCCTGAGACGCTGAAGAGGCTAGGGCTGGAGGAGTTCCTCTACATAGTATCCTAGCCGCCGCCGACTGGTGGTATAATCACTATCTCGTCCCCGTTATTTACCCTCGTCTTCTCACCCTCCAGGTACGCTACCTCCCTGCCGTTTAGGAGTATCCTGTAGTCGCTACTAAACCTCCCGTCTTCCTCGAATATCTCCTCCTTGAGGCCCTCATACTTTGAGGCGAGCTCCCCCACTACCTCGCCCACAGTGGCTCCGTCCCTTACCTCTAGCTCGTGCTCTATGGATCCGGTTATCCTGTAAAGGATCCCTAGGGTCTTCACCCTCACCCTGGCCATTCCGGGTCCTCCAGAGCCCTCCTCGTAGGGTGTTATTATTAGACTACGAAGAGGGCTCTGGGTGAGAAGAGTACCTGGTCGCCCTCATTAAGCTTAGTATGTAGACCGTCTAGGAAGTCTATCCTCCTCCCGTTCACTGCTATCTCGACTGGATACTTGAGTTTACCATCCTCGAGCACCATGTCCTTGAAGCCCTTGTAGACCTCTCTGTCTACATACTCTATCGCATCCATGACTGTCGAGCCCTCTGGTAGCTCGGCCTCGATCTGGAACTTGCCTATGGCCTTGTAGAATTCCTGTATGAATACTAGCTTCACCCTCAATATTCTCACCTACGGTTATATACTCCTGCCCTGGAGGGGGTTAAAGCCGCTTACTGGCCGCCCACTTGCTCTAGTGCCTCGTAGAGCCTATCCAGGGCCTCGTCGACCTGCTCGTACCCTATACCCGCTAGCTCCGCCCTCTCCCTCCAGGCTAGCTTTATCTGGTAGAACATTAGCTCGTTTAGCTGTGTACCGTCTAGCCTGACCGCTAGGTTGTAGGGCTCCATTGGCGGGGAGGCGTAGAAGTTTCCGTAGACCCTGACGTCTGATAGGTACACGTCGTGCATGTTTGCTGCGAAGCCTATGTGGTATGGCCCCTTGTGTGCCTCCCCCCGGGCCCTGGCTGGGCCTTCCCCGTATCTGATCCATGTTGGCCTCCTGTAGCCCTCTGCGCTTGTTCTAATGTTTCCGCTTATACTGTGTTCCCTTACTGTGTGGGATTTGAATATGTTTGATGCTAGGTTGAGTGGGGCTTCTGTGTCTCCCTCGGCTAGGACCTCTATGACGCCTACGTTGGCGAGTTTTGTGACCCCGATTACTCCCCTCGTCTTTGGGGCGTCTAGTTCTCCCCCGTGGATGAGCATTCCCGTGCTCTTGGCGGCGTCCTCCACGTCTCCTAGTAGTGATTCTAGTAGTGGGGGGTATACTGTTGCTATCCCTAGGTATGCTACTGGGCCTCTCGACTTTAGCGGCGGGCCTCCTGTTATTCTCCTGTGGGTTGCCCCGTGGCGGTAGGGTGTGTATAGGCCTAGCACGTCTACCGGGTCCATTGTTATGCAGTATATGCCCCTGGATCTCCCGCCTGTGTTTAGGAGGTCGTCTATAAAGGATTGTAGTTGTTGTTGGGCCTCTTCGAGGCCCCTGCACTCCGCCTTGTATATTGTTGCCCTTGTTAGGAATATCCTGGTGCTTATCTCCTATCGACCTCCACTATGTACTTGTTGAAGAGTTTTATGAAGTCCTCCCTGCTTATGGCTGGGGTTCCGTTCTCCTCGATCTCCTGTAGCGCTATTGGCTTCTCCTGGTAGAGTGGGTTTAGCTTCGCGATCCTCTCCTCATATGTCTCCACGTGTGGGTTCACGTAGAATACTCCTACTGGTATCCTCTGTCCCCATTCTAGGGCCTTCTCCCAGGCCCTTGCCACCTTCTCGTCTATCTCGTCTATGCTGGGCTCGTGCACTATTGGGTCCCAGCCTGGCTCTTCCTCTAGCTTGTATAGCCTGCCCTTGTAGAAGTCGGCGGTATACAGGTTGTTGTAGGTGACGCAGGGTTGCAGCACGTCTATGAGTGCCGTGCCCTTGTGCCTTATCGCAGCCTTTATCAGCTCCTTTAGGTGGTCTACCCATAGAGCGTAGCCTCTGGCTACGAATGTGTAGCCCGATGCTATGGCTAGGGCTATGGGGTTTACTGCGTCTTGTATGTTAGGCCTTGGTAGGCTCTTTACCTGTTCCCACCTCCTCAGGGTGGGGCTGGCCTGGCCCTTGGTTAGCCCGTACACCTGGTTGTTGTGGAGGATCACCGTTATGTCCACGTTCCTCCTGCCTACCGCGACGAAGTGGCCGGCCCCTATGCCTAGGAGGTCGCCGTCACCGCCGTTGACTACAACGGTTAGCCTGGGGTTGGCCAGCTTTATGCCTGTGGCGAATGGTATGGCCCTCCCGTGTAGGGTGTGGACTCCGTTGGCGTGGATGAAGTGGGGCGTCTTGCTGCTGCACCCTATGCCGGAGACGACCACTGTCTGGGCTGGGTCTAGGTCTAGCTCGGCGAAGGCCTTCTGCATAGCCGCTACTATCCCGAAGTCCCCGCATCCGGGGCACCAGTCGGACCAGACGTCCGTCTTGTACCTTGCCACGTTACTCGCCATAGGTCAACACCACCTTGTCTTCTCCGCCCTCTACTATCCTTTGGACCGCGTCTACTAGCTCCATTACATATATTGGCCTGCCTGTATACTTGAGTATATACCTTCCTATCTTAAAGCCCGTGTTCATGGTTGTCGCAAGCGATGCCTGGGCCATTATGTTGTGCTCCACCGCTATCACCCTCTCCGCCCCATAGGAGTCTAGTATCTCCCTGACCATCCTGGATGGGTAGGGGATGAACATCCTGAGGTGCAGGTAGGCTCCCTTGAGCCCCTTCTCCTCAAGCACCGCCAACGCATCTAGGGCTGCGCCCTTGACGAAGCCCCAGCCTAGGAGCAGGAAGTCCTTGCCGCTTCCGTACAGCTTGGCCCTCTCCTCTTCTGGTATCTCCTTATCGGCTATCTCCAGCTTCTTCATCCTCTTCTCGTACATCTCCACCCTGTTTATCGGATCCTCCGTTATGTGACCGTACTCGTCGTGCTCGTCACCAGTGTACCATGTTATTGCCCCCGAGCCTATCACCGGCCTAGGGCTTATGGGCTCGCTCTTGTCGAACCTCTTGAAGTCGCCCTCCGCCTTGAATATGGTCTTCCCCCTGTCTATCCTTATCCTGCCCCAGTCGGGTATGGGCACCGTGAAGGTGGAGTTGGCCAGGAACTTGTCTAGCAGGTGTATCACCGGCACCTGGTACCTCTCGGCGTAGTTCATCGCATTTATCGCATCGTAGAACGCCTCCTCCGGGTCGCCGCTGGCTAGGACTATCCTGGGGAACTCGCCGTGGCTGGCGAACATTGTGAATAGTAGGTCGCTCTGGCTGCCACGTGTGGGCTGCCCGGTGCTGGGGCCTCCCCTCTGGTAGTATGTTATCACCACTGGTGACTCATTCATCCCTGCCCATCCAAGGGCCTCTACCATGAGGCTGAAGCCTGGGCCGCTGGTGGCTGTCGCACTCCTTGCCCCCGTTAGGCCCGCCCCTATCGCTGATGCTATAGCAGCTATCTCGTCCTCCGTCTGGAATACTAGTATGTTCCCCTTCTTCTCCCCGTCAACCACTAGGGACTCGTGTGACTCCAGGAATGTCGACTCATCCGCCGCGGGAGTGATGGGGTAGTATGACTGGAAGCGTAGGCCCCCGACTATCTTCCCCATGCCGACAACGTCGTTGCCGGTGGCTATGAGGAGCTTGTCTATGTCTATCGAGGAGGGCTCCAGGGCTAGCGGGGTCCCATAGTCGCTCCTTATCTCCTCTATTAGCTTTGATGCTAGGAACTTGTTCATCTCAATAACCTTCTCCCTCCCCCTGAACCTCCTCTCTATGCCGTAGCTCACGCTATCCGCGTCTAGGCCTAGGAGTGCCGCCATGGCTGCGAATATTATAGTGCTCCTGAACCTCTGGGCCTGGCCTAGGGTCATGTTGTATTTCTGCCTCAGCATGTTTAGTATGAGCTTGAAGCTTAGGGGGACTATGTTGACCCCCTTCTCCTTCTCAAGGTACTCTATAACATCCTTTACAGTCTCCCCTATCCCGTGCTCTCTATACTTCCCTAGCAGCCTGTCCCTGACCTGTGGCTCCATGCTTGGTATCCTAGTTATCTTGGTGGGGTCCGTGCCCGCGTCGTAGATTAGCCATCCCCCGCTGGCTATGTCGAATGTGTGGGTGAAGACTGACTCGGCATCGACGAAGCCTGCTAGGTGGACCGGGTAGGTTAGGCTCCTTGGTATCGTGTGCGAGGAGATCCTCATGTGAACGTAGCTGTGCCTGCCGACTATGTTGGAGTAGTACTCTCTGTCGGATAGGACGCCGTAGCCCCTCCTGGCTAGGGCTGATGTGAGTATCTGGCCACTAGTCTCCATGCCCGAGCCCTGAGGGCCCCCTATTAGGAGTAGTAGGTCTCTTAACGGCAAGTGCTCCACCCCATGGATTGTGATATATCCTAGCCTATACGACTAGCTGGACTCTATTTAATCAGTGCATATATATTGAGCAGACTATATTATGTGAATATTTATTACTAACATATTACTCCAGGGCCCGCCACATATGCCATAGGTGACAGTTATGGCCCTGAAGCCAGGCGACAAGGCCCCCGACTTCGAGCTCCCAGACCAGGACTTCAACAAAGTCAGCCTCTCAAGCCTACTAGCAAAGGGTAAGCCCGTTGTACTCGTCTTCTTCCCCGCCGCCTTCAGCCCTGTATGTACAACCGAGCTATGTACATTCAGGGACAAGATGGCCCAGCTGGAGAAGGCCAACGCTACTGTGGTCGGGATAAGCGTGGATAGCCCATGGTGCCTTAAGGAGTTTAAGGAGAGGAACAGGCTACAGTTCCCCCTACTCAGCGACTATAACAGGGAGGTGATCAAGCTCTACGACATAGTGCTACCCGAGGTGCTGGGGCTCAGGAACCTAGCGAAGAGAGCTGTTTACATAATTAAGCCAGACGGAACCATCGGGTGGGTATGGTACAGCGACGATCCCAGGGTCGAGCCTGACTATGATGAGGTAATTAGGAAGGCTGCTGAGCTGGCCTCCTGACAAGGGTACCCACGGGCTCCCCCCGCAACGCGGGGCCAAGGCCCTCGAGCCCCACTATCCTGACGATACCCACGCTCCCCGCGGCCTGTAGCGCCGCCTCAAGCTTCTTCCTCATCCCACCGGTTACATCGATACCCTCACTGCCCCCAACAGGATCCTCGAGTCCCTCTACCATGCTGAGTACCTTGCCTCCAGGCCCAAGCACTCCAGGTACCCTGGTGACGTAGATGAGGCAGTCCGCACTGGCCCTTGTAGCCAGCCATGCTGCCAGGTCGTCTCCACTGACTATGACTGTCTCCCCGTGGATGGGGATGGCGTCTCCATAGGTTACCGGCGTCAGGCCCTGGTTTAGATCCCTTAGCATGGGCTCCATGCCGCAGGGGAGGCTCATGCACATGGTGTGGGGCGGGTGCATTGTGGCGGGGACCCCGTGCCTCCTGAGCGTGTCCACAACCATTATGCCTAGCTTGAGCATGGCCTCCTGTATCTCCGGAGCATCATGTACTAGCAGCTTGCCTCCCCTCCTATCCATGGCCATCTTCGCTGCTGTATGGCCGAAGCTACCCCCACCGTGGACCACTGCCAGCTTTCCTCCGGAGCTGTGGAATACCGCCAGCTCAGCTACCGCCCTCTCAAGGGCATCCATGTTGATGGTGTATGGCTCATCCTTCACCGTGATTAGGCTGCCTCCCAGCTTGACAACCACGGCCCTACACTTCGATGCAGATCACCTCCACGCTGCGTGGCATGCTCGGGGATGATATACACCCGCTGGACTG
>JALUDK010000278.1 GCA_027044005.1 Acidilobaceae archaeon
GATTTGAACCCGGGACCTCCGGATCCACAGTCCGGCGCTCTAACCAGGCTGAGCTACCCGGGCCATGCCTGGTCGCCAGGGTAGATCCTCATCGCCCCTCACTGGGGGCTCGTGGGCCGGGCCCCAGCACCGTTAGGAGGGCTTGGGTCTGGGTGGGTTTTTATTGTTGATGGTGCTAGGCTAGGATCCTCTCGATCTTCCCGAGTATCTGGGCCTTGCCGCCGGTTGGCTTGACTAGGAGCTCGCCGCAGGATAGGCACCTTGCCGGGAAGGTGGAGTGGCTGAACACAACCTGCCTGTGGCCGCAGTTGGGGCATGTCACCAGTATGAACCTGCTCCTGGGCTGGGGTATTAGGATCTTCCTCCTCCTGCCTCCGGCCTGGGGCATGCTCATCCCCTAGCTCACCTCGCCGCCTCTACTAGCTCTATCTTCTTGAGCCTTATACCTAGTATGTGCCTCTTATACCCGCAGGTCCTGCACTGTATCTTCAGCACCACCTTCTTAGTCACCTTGGCGTACCTCTTCTGCTCCGGCCTCCTCTTGCTACCGTAACCCTCCTGCTTCCTCTCATACCTCCTCTGGCCCTCCGACATGCTCCTCCTCTGCCCGTGCTTATACACCTGCACGCTGTGCAGCGTGTGGGTGTTGCACCTGGGGCAGTACGTCCTGATCGCCTTTGGGAACTTCAACCCCCTTCAACCCCCAGTCCGGTGTATGCACTCGTAGGGATCTTATAACACTTCCGCCCCGGCCCTACACCCAGGTGGAGCAGGCTGGAGGACGCCCATAGGGTCCTAGAGAGGGCCAGGGAGACGGGGTACAGGGCCCTCCTAGCGCTGAACGGGGACAGGATAAGGCTAGTGGAGATGGCTGCAAGCGTTGCGGGGAGAGACTGCGTACTAGTGGGGGACAAGCCAGCCCGGCGAGGGCTGTGTAGGCTAGAGCTGCCACCCGCCCGCTACCAGGAGCTGCTAGGCGGAGAATACGGTGCTGCCGTGGTGTCGATGGAGAGCATGGTCAGGCCCAGCATACTAGCGGCTGCAGGTGAAGCGGTCAGGGGCGGCGGCTTCCTAGCCATAGTAGGGGACCCCTGGGAATCCTGGACCCCGGGCCCGCGGGAGGGCGGTAGGGGCCTCTACAAGGAGTACCTAGCCAACGCCATACCCAGGGCTAGGCTCCACGTGTGGATAGACAAGGGCACGACCAGGAGCATGGAGGCTAGAGTACCAAAGCCGCCTCCCAGATTGGGGCCGAGAGGCTACAAGCCACGGGGAGACATGCCCAAGAAGCTACTAGCAGAGACAGCGACACTAGACCAGGCGAAGGCACTGGACAGGATAGCAGGATTCCTCAGGGGAGGGGAGAGGAGCCTCCTCCTCCGGGGCGACAGGGGCAGGGGGAAGAGCTACGTGGTAGGCCTAGCCCTAGCCTACGCCATATGGAGGAGGCACGCAGGCAGGGTTGTAGTCGTAGGCCCCACGCCCAGGAGCGTGGCCAGCCTAATGAGGGGCCTAACCAGGGGGCTAGAGGCCCTAGGCGTCAAGGCCAGGATCGTTAGGGCCAGCAACGGCCTGATCGTGAGGGTGAGCGGGCCCTGGTTCAGGGTAAGCTACGAAACCCCAGAATCAGCCGAGCCCTCACCCATACTAGTAATAGACGAGGCCGCAGCAGTCGGCGTGGCCAGGGTCAGGAGGCTCTCGTGGAGGAGCGGCAAGACGATAGTATCAACCACGATACACGGCTACGAGGGCTCCGGCAGAGTCTTCGCATCACTAATCGAGGGGCAACTACCAAAACCCCTAGCCACAGTAACCCTAGGAGAGCCGATAAGGTACCCGCCCGGGGACCCGCTGGAGGAGTGGATATACGAGACATTCCTACTCAAGGCAGAACCCCCAAGCCACGTCCCCCTGGACCCGGGTGGGGCTAGGTATAGAGTAGTAGACAGGCGGGAGCTGGCAAAGCCAGGCGGGTACCTAGAGTGGATAATGGGAATACTAACCCAGGCCCACTACAGGAGCACACCCGACAATCTACTCCTCCTACTAGAGGGCGACCACGAGGTACACGTACTAGAGGCTGGAGGAGTGCCCGTGGCAGTGGCCGAGACCGTTAGAGAGGGGCCAAAAGCACCGAGGGAGGCTAGGATAGCATGGGAGAAGCTAATCCTCTACTCCAGCCCCCGACATACCCTAGAGACGATGAGGATCTCGAGGATAGCGGTAACACCGAGCCTCCAGGGAAGGGGCCTCGGCTCCACACTACTCTCCAAGGTAGAAGATGCAGCCAGGGAGCGGGGGCTCGACGCAGTCACTACAATATACTCGAGGCACGATGTGCTACGGTTCTGGATTAAGAACGGGTACACCGTGGTCTACATAAGCCCAAGGTACAACAAGGTTACCGGGGAGAAGAACATAGCAATGGCAAAACCCCTCACACCCCCAGGTGTGGAGACGGTCAACGAGGCCTCATGCGCAATGAAGGAGAGGCTACTTGAGGCAGCCCAGAGCATATACAGGGACCTGGCAGCGGAGAAGATACTAGAAATGCTACAAGCCTGGCACCCATGCGACTACAACGAATGCATAAGCCCCAGGCAGGCCCGAAGACTCAAGCTCTACCAACAGGGAAGCCTAGACCTAGAACAGGCCATAGAC
>JALUDK010000279.1 GCA_027044005.1 Acidilobaceae archaeon
GCCCTGGATAATACTGTTTGCATATTGATAGGAATATTACCATAACAGGCCTCGACAAGAGATGCAGATAGCCCAGCCTTGTCAGGGGGTAGTAGGTATAGATGCAGGGTGTAAACCGGGGGGTTGAAACCGGCGTTACATGAAGTCCGTTAGCCTGGCAACCCTCCTACCTAGGCCTAGGAGGAGGCTCCTAGACTCGACCTCCCTAAGGGGCACGGTAAGCCTAGAGGATATAAGATCCCTCAACTCGTCCTCTAGGGGATCAACGGCGACCGGCCCGGACTCTAGGGCCCTGCGCACGGTCTCCCGAATATGCCAGTTACCCACTGGAGCGTAGTAGGAGGGCAGGATCTCCCTGATAATAACTACATCGCCTACCACTCCACGAGACGCCAGGTGCTCCAACACGGGTAGCCTAGCGGCCGAGAAGCCCCCGTCACTAGCCGTAGCCCTGCCCCTCGGATCCTCCATCAACCTCCAGAATATCAGCCCCCCGGCTCCACGGGTCCACACGCCGGAGGGGTGCCACGCCTCGATCCACTCAAAGCTGCCCGGGCCGGGCTTAATGACTATGAGGAACCTGTTCCCCAGGTACTCGCCATAGTATACCTCGGCTCGGCTAGCCTCCCTGGCCCCCCTAAGCCGCTCCCTTAGGTACTTAGACACCATGTCGTCCACGGCTGTTATAGCCCACCTGGTAGGGACGAGCCTGCGCCTCCTAAGCCTGCCTAGTAGGCCAAGGCTGAGCATCCTCTGTATCGTATAAACGTCCACGCCCCTCCTATACAGCTCCACTGTCATCCTTGATGCGAGATCGTCGTCCGAGATCGCTGACTCGACGGGCCTCGGTATACTGGGGTTGCTGGATACCCTAACCCTCACCGCGGGGGCGGAGGGTCCTATGGGCTTGGAGACGCCATCGAACAGGAGGCGGGGGGTGGGGGGCCTTGCAAGCTCGGCCTCGCTATCCACAGGCCTAGAGGATGCGGCGGCCAGGGAAACTTCCAGCTCGTAGAGCCGCCAGGGGTCCTGTACGCGGGCCCTTATGGTGGCTGACACCATCCCGCTCCTGAGGCCTATTATCCGGGAGAGGGGCTCCCTCCTCCTACTCCACTCCCCCGGGGCCTCCCTGTACGCGGCGTCATCCCCCCTCTCGCCCGGGGGTATCATGTAGTGGACCCTGACCCTAGGGTACCCGTACTCGCCGACCAGCACGCTGGGGGGAGAGTCCCCCTCCACGCTGTTGCCCCTGACCAGTGTAGCGGCCTGGATCTGGACCCGGAACCTGTCTAGTATGGGGCACCTGGGTAGGCCACATAGTAGTTTGTAGCCCTTGCACCTGGTGCAGAGCTCTGGAGGTATTCTGGGCAAGGCGGTGCTCCCCCAGGGCAGGGTTTAGTGTGGCCCGCCTTAATGGCGGGTCGTCCTCAGGGAGAGTGTGTAGAGTATTACCCCAGCCTCCGCCACGGCTCCGAGGCGGCCCTCCACCCCTGCTATGTAGGCCCTAGACCCCAGCTTCTCCTCGGACGGGGAGAACCCGGTCTCTCCCCCATTGAATACCACGAGAACCCTCCCATCTAGCTGGGGCGGGGATGAAGGGTCCAATAGGACCTCGGGCTCCCTGGGGGTTACTATGAGTATCCTGTCAGGGCTGAGGGACTCCACGACGTCGGGTAGATCAGGGAGGACTAGGAGGCTGGCCCCGTACTTTAGTGCGAGCTTGAAGGCCTCGGGGACGCCGCTCTGGGCGGCCCCGCCATAGACCTTGGAGACGGCTAGGGCCTTGAAGCCGAGCTGGTATGACGCCCTAGCCAGGTCGACCAGCCTCTGCACGCTGCTCACGTTGTGGAGCACCGGTATTATCTCCGCCATCTCCATGGCCCCCGAGGAGGGTGGAGACGTAGAGGGCTATAGCCTTTGCTAGCGGCGGGGGCACGGCTTCCCCTACCATATCGTACTGGGCGTCCCTGCTCCCGAGGAAAACGTGGTAGTCGGGGTAGCCCATTAGCCTTGCCTGTTCCCTGACTGTCAGTAGCCTGTCCTCGTAGGGGTGTATGAACCTGGACGTTCCCATAACTGTTGGAGCCGGTTTATGGGGGTGGAGTCTTATATAGTTGGGTAGCCTCCTCCCCCCGGCTCCCCGGTACTCTATCAGGTGCTCCCCCCATCTGAGCTTGTGGAGCCTCCTCCTATGCCTCCTGGGCGGCTCAGCAGGGTAGTCGTGGTTGGGGGGCCATGGGGACCCTGGAGGGGGTAGGCCCCTGAGTGCCTCCTCCACCGTGACTTGGCCCGTGCGGGGCGGGGTTATCTGGTGGTTTGAGACGAAGACCCTCAGCCTCCTGCTGGGGGTCCCATAGTCCTCGGCCCTGAGCTGGTTGAAGTAGACCCTGGGGTAGCCGGCCCTGGCCAGCTCCCTCCTTATGGCCTGCTGTATGGGCCTGTGTAGTATGCCCGGCACGTTCTCTATCACGAACACCCTGGGCCTAAGCTCTCCTATGAGGCGTATGGCGTGGAGGAACAGCTGGCCTGCCGGGTCAGTGTAGAGCCTATCCAGGGGGTCCCTCATCCTGTTGGGGTTAGCCCCGGTGAAGGGCTCGCAGGGAGGGCTTGCTATGACCACGTCCACCTCTCCGCGGCTGAGGCCTGCTA
>JALUDK010000280.1 GCA_027044005.1 Acidilobaceae archaeon
CCCCCCTGAAACCGGAGCTACAAGACGAGTACTGGGAGAGGCTATCGACACCCCTAGTCCAGGGATACGGTATGACCGAGAGCCTCCTACTCACCCTACAACCCGTGAGCCTAAGGGAGGTCAAGGGTACGCTAGGCATACCCCTACCCGGGGTAGACGTCAGGCTAGTGGACCCGGACAACCCAGCCAGGGAGCTGGGGCCCGGGGAGACGGGGGAGCTACTAGCAAGGTCCCCATGGATTATGAAGGGATACGAGTTCCCCGAGGAGAACGAGAAGGCATTCATAGACGGGTGGCTCCGGACCGGGGACCTGATCTACATGGACGAAAACGGCCTACTCTACTTCAGGGGAGTCAGGAAGAGGCTCATCAAGTACAAGGCATACGCCATACTACCCCGGGACCTAGAGGTCCTCCTAGAACGCCACCCAGCCGTGGCGAAGGCAATAGTGGAGGGAGTGCCAGACGAGGCAGTTGGCCAGAAGCCGGTAGCCAGAGTCTGGATAAGGAGAGACTACCAGGGCAGGGTAACCCCCGAGGAGCTACTATCATACATAAACAGCAGGGTGGCATTCTACAAGAAGGTCAGGGACCTACGGATAGAGGGCTACCTATAATACACAGCCAAGCACGCACTATAGCCCCGGTGCAGCCGATGGACGACAGGGCAGCAGGGGCAGTCATGATAACAATATCAATAGTAGTGATGCTGGCATACATCTACCTAGTATTCACCCCACCCCCAATAACAGTCATGGGAGACCCGATAGACATATTCACACTAAAAGTAATGGGGCTAATAGCACTAGCAACAATATTCGGACTACTATCATGGATAGGATACACACTGATAACAAGCCCCAGGCCCGAGCCAGAGGAGCTAGGCGGCGGAGAGGATTGACGGGAGTAAGGCTACGCCTAGCAGCCCTGACAAACCTAGCCTCAGCCATAGCCAGGATAGGCTTCTCACTCCTCTTCATAATAATAGTAGCCAGGAGGCTAGGCGTAGAGGGCTTCGCAGCCCTAGGCATAATACTCTCACTCTACCAGGCCATACCCCTACTCTCCCACATATGGCACTGGTGGGCCCAACGCACCGTGGGGGAGACAACGGGCCCCGAGGCCAAGAAGGCGGCGGGCACCGGGCTACTCCTCTCCATAGCAGCCGCGCCCATAGCAGCCCTCATATACTCCCTAGTAGCGTGGACAACGCTACAGGCGGCCGGCCTGAACCCCTGGGTAGGCCTCCTGGCAGCCCCTGCTGTAGCCATGTACGTTATAGCCAGGTACATGAGTAGCGGGATCATAGGTGTCACACGCCCCGAGCTCCTAGGACCCCTCCTCCTAGTGCACGAGGCTGCCAAGCTCGGGGCCGCGCTCGTACTCGTAGCCTGGATGGGCTGGGGGCTGAGGGGCGCGGTTGCCAGCCTCGATATCGCCAGCCTCGCGCTCCTAGCCTACTCCACTGCTGTATACTCCAGGCTCCCCGTCTCTGGCCTAGAGTTCAGCAGGGACATGGCTATTGGATGGCTCAGGAGGTGGCGCCTCCCCATATCCATACTCATGGTGACCGCCTCGGAGAACCTGGTTAGGCCCGTGTACACCTGGGTGACGGGGCTGATAAGGCCGGTGGCGTACCTTAACATGGCCCTCTCCATAGCAGGGCCCATGACAAGGATGGGCCACTCGATGGTGCCCGGCCTCTACGCCAGCTCCCTCAGGGGAGGAGGCCTATGGGGGCTAGAGGAGACGATCAGGATATACCTAGCCTTCCTAGGCCTCCTGCTAGCCCTGATCGCTGGGGCGTCCAGGCCGATAGCGAGCTTCTTCAACCCAGTCTACATCGACGGGCACCTGGTCCTAGTCGCTGGGGCCATCTACTCCTTCATAGCCGGGCTATCATTCAGCTACAGGGTGTACATACAAGGCTCCACGAGGCTCACGGGCGAGGGGTACAGGAGGCTCTACAGGCTGGTCACCTGGGAGATAATAGTGCTCCTCCTGGGCATGGTGCTCGGGGCCGCCGCCTCCACCATAGCAGAGAGCCCATGGAAGGCCGCCACGCTCTATATGACGGTCATCGCCCTGGCAAGGCTAGCAGCTGCCCTAAGGTACCACCTCATATTGAGGCGGGCCGGCTTCAGGTTCCCCTGGCGCAGCCTGCTGGAGGCCATCCTAGCCGGGCTGGGTGCCCTAGCCTACCTCGAGGCCTCGAGGGCCGGGGGTATCATAGTCGTGGAGCCGCTGGAGGACGGGGTACTCCTCGGGGCCCACCTAGCAGTCTCCGCCACGGTGTATGGCCTTCTGCTCCTAGCGGTTAGCCCCTGGGCCCGGGGCCTGGCTGCCAGGCTGGTATGGGTGGTGGCTAGGAGAGTAGCCTCCTGACCTCCTGCACTATCCTCTGCGTGTCCTCGAATATGCTGGGGCCGTAGTGGGCCAGTGTGTCGGGCTCCAGCACTATCAGCCTTCCCTCTCTGAGGGCTTCAAGCCCAGCTAGCCCCCTCTCCTCCAGGCTCTTCACTATCTTCTCCCTCGTCATCTCGGCGTAGGGGCTCCTCTCGTATAGTATCACCTGGGGGTTGAAGGCCTTCACCGCCTCCGGGCTCGGGTTTATGACCCACGTGGTCCTTGTGTTTGAGAATGGGG
>JALUDK010000281.1 GCA_027044005.1 Acidilobaceae archaeon
ATCCTGAAGTAGCCCTCTAGCTTCTCTTCTAGGTCTAGCACGTTGTACTCCGCCACGGCTAGGCCGAACAGGTCTATCCTGTCCTTGACTATGCTTAGGCCTGTCCTCTGCCTTGTCTTGACTAGCTCATTGTAGTCTATGTACCTGGATACTATGGGGTGGTTGTCGTTGACCTCTATTGCCCTTATCGGGTCTAGGGGCACGTGCTCCATGTAGTAGGTGAACGATGGTTTAGCTAGCATCGACGTTGATAGTACTTGCTGGTACTCCAGGTTCTGGGAGACCCTGAGCTTGATTATGGTATCCTCTATTATCTCCGCCTCGTCCATTATAACTGGGATCCTATACATTATCAGGGACGAGTTTGACGTGTCGTTTATGGCTGCTGCGATCCAGTGCCTGTAGGGTAGCTTCTCCGTATCGTGCTTGCTCAGCCTCTTTCCCTTAAGCTTTACAAGGACTAGTTTGAGGTCTAGGTCTCCTATGTTGAAGTCGGCCCTGAACCTTATGTTGGGGCTTCTCAGTTTCTCCATGTATCTCAGTATTGTTGATAGTGGTATGTCTAGTTCTCTGGCCATTTGGGAGAAGACGTAGCGGGGATTATTGTATTGTATGTAGTCTACTACCCTCCTTAGCCTGTACTCTGCTAGCATCTTCTGTATCTCTTGCGTATACCCTAGTAGTTGCTGCTTCTTATCTATTACACGCTCACCACTCTATTCTAGTATAGCTTGTATACGGGTTATATTGATTTTAGTATTACCCGGGCCCGGCGTCTCTTTTTAAACCGTTTATACCCGCTGGCTCGGTTTTATGTACTCCTCCGGTGGCACGTAGAAGAGTAGCTTGGCCTTGTGGTAGTCTCTTATGATAGCCCTGGCAGCTTCCTCTATTAGAGGTTCTTTCGTGAGCTTGTAGAACCATCCCCTCCTCCTAGCGTACTCCTCGAGTATCCTGTATGGGTCCCTTGTGGTTATGCCGTAGGCGTCTAGCACCGCGTTGGGGTTGTAGCGTAGCGCCTTCTCTAGTAGTGCTACTGCTGGTGGGACTGGGTCTGCTAGCTCCTCCGGGCTTCTCCCCCTTATTACTGCCTCTGGCCATCCCCCCTCTGCTGGTATGACTCCTGGGGTGTCTATCATGTAGAATCCTGGCTCGATCTTGAGTAGTTGTAGGCCCTTCGTGTATCCTGGGCTGCCGGGTATGGGGCTCGTCTGGGCCCCCTTTCTGCCCCTTATAGCGTTTATCACGCTGGACTTGCCTGTCTTGGGGTATCCGACGACCACTGCTACGAAGGGCTTCTGGCCTGCCACCCCCTTGATTGCGCCCCTGAGTATCCTGGTGCCCAGCCTCATGCGGGAGCTGATGTAGAGGACCTCGTATCCCTGCCCTTCTATTATGCGCTTCCACTTCTCTGCTACCCTCCTTGGTACTAGGTCTGACTTGTTTAGTACTATGAGGAGCTCCTTGTCTAGTGCTTCCGCCATTTGTTCTAGCCTCTTGCTCCTAGTGCTTATTGGGTCCCTGATGTCTACTACTTCTACGACCACGTCTGCCTTCTTGACCGCCCTTGCTAGTACTCTCCAGCTTGCCAGCATCAACCCTCTTATCCCCCGCTGGGGGCCTTCTCATCGTTGTCTTGCTCTAGCAGTATTATATCCACTGGGCAGTTGCTTGATGCCGCCTCGATGCAGGGTTCCAGGCTCTCCGGGGCTTCCCCCCTCCATGGCGTGCCTGATACTAGGATCCTGTCGCCGCTTATGCTGAATACCTCGGGGCATATGGCTACGCATACCATGCATAGTATGCATGCATCGCTGGGTTCTATGTGTATCTTCATCTCCCCCGGGTCACCCCTACCAGGCTCCTGGCCTCTTCTCCTTGGAGACCAATAGGTTTAGCCCTAGGTCCTTGGGCTGCGTCTTCCACTTGAGTGCTATGCTGGCCATGTCGGCCGCTATCCTGGCCTCTAGCGTGGCTCCTAGGGCTTTCCTGCTCTCCTCGCTGACTAGGATTATGCTGGCTCCCGCCTCCGCTGCTAGGGAGGCTAGTACTGGTATGGACCCTGTGGTGTCGGCGTCGAGCAGCTCGTACACATTATTGATCCCGAGCATTATGGGCGCGCCCAGCCCCCTAAGCCCCCGGGCGGCGATTAGGCCCTCCAGCGCGCCAGGCATGACTAGGGGCTGGAGGACCGGGTCTAGGATCGGGAGCGTATACCCCATGCCAACCGCTTCCCTATACGCAGCCTCCAGCTCCCTAACCCTATCCCCCGCGCCACCCAGGGCCCTGGGGATGATCACGAACGCCTTCTCCTCCCTAAGCCTCCTAGGCACCCTACCAAGCATATCCCGGGTCAGGCTCATCCCCAACACGGCCCCCGCATCTAGGGCCCACTCCATGAAGCCCAGGTCAAGCCCCGAGTCAACCCCCACAGGAACCCCAGAATCCAGAGCCTCCTCAACCAGCCCCCGGTCACGGGATCCCACAACAACCAGGTCCGCACCCAGCCCCACCCTAGCCCCAACACCACCAGAATACACCTCGCTAAACACAAGCAGGGGAGGAGGCTCAACAGGCACACACAACCCACCAACACACCTAACCCTAGCCTCCCCCCTAATAC
>JALUDK010000282.1:0-1329 GCA_027044005.1 Acidilobaceae archaeon
AAGTAAAGCCACGGATCAATCGAGGAGCTCCTCGTCAGGCTCCAAGCCGTCCGGCTTCAATGAGGCCGCGGCAAGTAAAGCCACGGATCCATTCGCTTGTGGAGATTTACAGCAGCGGAACAAGAAGCTTCAATGAGGCCGCGGCAAGTAAAGCCACGGATCGGGCTGGGGGCCAGCATTGGTGCTCCAGACGTCATGGCGCTTCAATGAGGCCGCGGCAAGTAAAGCCACGGATCCATTCGCTTGTGGAGATTTACAGCAGCGGAACAAGAAGCTTCAATGAGGCCGCGGCAAGTAAAGCCACGGATCGGTTGCGCCTGGGCAGGTGGTTTATGATCCTATTACGCGGCTTCAATGAGGCCGCGGCAAGTAAAGCCACGGATCAATTGTTGTAAGTCATTTATTCAATCTCCTGCATATGCTTCAATGAGGCCGCGGCAAGTAAAGCCACGGATCCGCCAATGATGGGCCATGGCCATAAGGGTGACTAAGGCGCTTCAATGAGGCCGCGGCAAGTAAAGCCACGGATCGAGAGATTATCGACGGAAGCGCCATTGTCGCCTGGAAACGCTTCAATGAGGCCGCGGCAAGTAAAGCCACGGATCATCAGCGGGTTCTGGGCGATAGCTTCCTGAACGGCCTGCTTCAATGAGGCCGCGGCAAGTAAAGCCACGGATCACGAAGGCCATCGTCAACCGGCTCGTTGAGCTCGGGGCTTCAATGAGGCCGCGGCAAGTAAAGCCACGGATCGGCAAGGGCGCAAGAGGGCGGTTCCAGGAGAGTCTCGCTTCAATGAGGCCGCGGCAAGTAAAGCCACGGATCCAGCGGACCAATGAAAAAGGTGCTCGCCGGCAACAAGCTTCAATGAGGCCGCGGCAAGTAAAGCCACGGATCCGCAATACTTGTAGCCGGAAAATTTTTCGCTTGACAAACGCTTCAATGAGGCCGCGGCAAGTAAAGCCACGGATCCCGCTGCTCGAACACACGCGGTTTGCGCATGACCTGTTGCTTCAATGAGGCCGCGGCAAGTAAAGCCACGGATCTTAAACCAAATCCGAATTGGGCGAATGGGATTACGTGGCTTCAATGAGGCCGCGGCAAGTAAAGCCACGGATCGGTCAAGGCACGCCGGGCAAAGACCCCATTCCCATCTTTGCTTCAATGA
This sequence comes from Acidilobaceae archaeon, assembly GCA_027044005.1. Taxonomy (GTDB): domain Archaea; phylum Thermoproteota; class Thermoprotei_A; order Sulfolobales; family Acidilobaceae; genus S012-22. Next base: position 1,166 of record JALUDK010000282.1, read on the forward strand.
GGCCGCGGCAAGTAAAGCCACGGATCTCCATCACCTTGACGGCCCGCTCATAAGACTTGGCCGCTTCAATGAGGCCGCGGCAAGTAAAGCCACGGATCGATCCTGAGGCCAGGGCCAAGGCCTTTAGAATGCTAGGCTTCAATGAGGCCGCGGCAAGTAAAGCC
>JALUDK010000282.1:1339-2614 GCA_027044005.1 Acidilobaceae archaeon
GATCTGCATTACTGGGCGAAAGTTCCTTCGCTGAATTCGCTTCAATGAGGCCGCGGCAAGTAAAGCCACGGATCCAATCAGGAGGATCTATCATGGATTGGGGCGAATTCACAGCTTCAATGAGGCCGCGGCAAGTAAAGCCACGGATCCGTGCAATTCGCTTAGGCTCATGCGGCGGGATTTCATGCTTCAATGAGGCCGCGGCAAGTAAAGCCACGGATCGACCAATTCGGCGACCCTTGGAAAAAGGGCGCCATAGCTTCAATGAGGCCGCGGCAAGTAAAGCCACGGATCGGGCGATCAGATGCTCCGCTTAGGGCTGCAGCCTGTGCGCTTCAATGAGGCCGCGGCAAGTAAAGCCACGGATCGGGCTGGGGGCCAGCATTGGTGCTCCAGACGTCATGGCGCTTCAATGAGGCCGCGGCAAGTAAAGCCACGGATCCATGGCTGGCAGAGCGCACGCGGCCCTATCCCTATCGCTTCAATGAGGCCGCGGCAAGTAAAGCCACGGATCGATCAGATCTCGATCAATGGCCGCGAGATATATAGGCTGCTTCAATGAGGCCGCGGCAAGTAAAGCCACGGATCTTGGGTTTCCATTATAAAGGCCTTTTCTGCAGGAGTGCTTCAATGAGGCCGCGGCAAGTAAAGCCACGGATCTCGGGTCATAGCCATACTTGGCGGCATTTTCGGGCAGGCTTCAATGAGGCCGCGGCAAGTAAAGCCACGGATCCCTCGAGGGCGAGGAAGACGTGATCAGTGTTGAATATGCTTCAATGAGGCCGCGGCAAGTAAAGCCACGGATCACTGTAGATGTTGTGCTGGTCGGTGAGCTGCATGATAGCTTCAATGAGGCCGCGGCAAGTAAAGCCACGGATCGCCTTGCCAGCAGCCGTTTCCGCTGGTGCGACCACACGCTTCAATGAGGCCGCGGCAAGTAAAGCCACGGATCCCGCCCAGGAAAGAGGATTGACAAGTGTGCTCCACCGCGCTTCAATGAGGCCGCGGCAAGTAAAGCCACGGATCGGATATCGTTCGATCCTGAGGCCGCCTTGGTTGCGCGGCTTCAATGAGGCCGCGGCAAGTAAAGCCACGGATCGCGCCGCCTCCCCGCCCGCGAGGCCATCGACTGGCACCGCGCTTCAATGAGGCCGCGGCAAGTAAAGCCACGGATCAGCCCGGTTGCACCCCCTTGCGAGCGCAGGCATTTTTTCAGAAAAAGCGAACACTTGCCCTCTCCAGAGATGCAGCCGAATAATGTTTATGTTTTATTCC
>JALUDK010000283.1 GCA_027044005.1 Acidilobaceae archaeon
GGAGGCTGCCAGAACTGCTAGTAGTATCCCCGTGGCCCGTGCGTAGCCTAGTATAGCTACTACCCTCGATGACCTGCCCCCCAGGTATGATAACAGGATCCGCCTCCGAGCCCCCGCCCTTTGCGCGAGGAGTAGGGATATCAGAGGTAGGGGTAGGCCTGCTGCCAGCATCCAGGGGTGGCTTATGCCAGCCTCCATGGCATCCACCCTAGTCGTCGCTGGGTGGCTGGCCCCCGCCTGCCCCTGCCCCCATCCCGTTGTTTGCGCCAGCCTCCTGGCTGCTCTCTTGGAGCTTCTGTAGGAGTGTGTAGAGCTCATACGAGTATGGCGAGCCCCCTAACTCAGCGGTATCGATGCTTACTCCCAGGCTCATGTTGCCCTGCATGCACTTTGCCTGCGCATCCGGGTCATCCTGCACGGCCTCCATTATGGTCTTGAGTAAGGTTAAGTCGTTGTAGAGGCCCTGGACCGCTGCTAGGCCCTTCATGTAGGCCTCCTTATGCTCGTCCGAGAGTAGGCTGCCCGGGTCTACCTGGGTTGCATTGGATAGCGCTACCCTCGTCGCCGCCAGGAGGGCGTCAACCTGGCCCTCTATCTGGCTCCACTCGGCCACTGCATCCTCTACTCTGCACTCGTTGAGGAGTAGTATCACCCTGGTTATGTTACCCGTTATACTGCTGTGGATCGTGCTAGCGTTATACACCGCCGCGGCCGCCCAGGCCATGTGGGCGTAGCTCTTGAACGCATCTGACATGAGGCCTAGGAGTCCTCCCCCGCCGCCTAGTAGTGATAAGTCCTCCAGCCTGGATGCCACGTCTAGGGCCATCCCCGCGGCTCCGCTACCTGGGCTCTTTCCCTCCGCTAGGAGCCTCGTCGACTGGTTGTAGTGCAGGACGGCTAGTTGTATGTCCTCTAGTAGGTCTCCGCTCCCTGCCTCGGCCCCACCGCCCTCTCGCTTGGGCAGGAATGGGTAGAGGAGTAGTATTGCGAATATGATGAATAGTATTACCTTGCGGAGCCTCTTCATGACATGTCAGCTCCTCGTTGCCCCCACTGCGAGGCCTACTATGAATCCTAGGGTGAAGGGTGATAGGGTCATTAGCCCTAGGACCTTGGCTGCCTCCACTAGTGCCTCCCTGACCTCGGCCCCGGCCTCTGCTGCTATCTTCTTTAGAGTTGCCAGCTCGTCTACGCTCCTCCCGTAGGCCCACACGTTTAGGGCTAGCGTGGCCGCCATAAGGCCGACTGCTGCTATGAGGTACTTGGCTATCCTTACTGCCAGGTAGCCCAGCGCAGCGCCGACTAGGAAGTTGACTATTATAACCCCGGCTAGGACTGGGTCGCCCGCTGCCGCCTCTGCTATGTTGCCTAGCAGCTCTAGGTTTCCTGCCTCTGGCATGATCCTGCCTCACCCCCTCCTAGGGTGTTTTCTGTTGTTGGGCTCCAGAGGGTATAGTGTGTGGTCTTGTGGCTTTATCGGTTACCCGATTACCTCTACCCTGTCGCCTACTCTCAGCGTGGATCCGTGGCCGCCGATTACTACTGTGTTTAGCACGAGCCTATAGCCGTGGTCGCTCTCCGGGTATTTGCCCTTTAGCATGGGCTTCCTCCTCCTTGATAGCTCCTTCTGGAAGCCTGGTGTGGGCACCCCGGTGCAGGGGTCCCGGGAGGGGACTACACACCTCTTCGATATACCCCTCCCCTCCAGGGTTACGGGGCCGATCCTGAACCTTGCGCCCCTCCCATTTCCGTGGTAGAGCTTGTCCTCCCAGAATGCCTCGACCCCCATTACCTCTAGGTTTGGCCTGAACCTTAGCCTGGCCTGCATTAGGTCCCAGCCTTTGAACCATGATGCGACCTCTGCTAGGGTGCTTGTGGAGACTACGGTGGGCCCGTTGTTCCTGGTGTCGTCCGGCAAGCCCTTGGGGTCCTTGACTAGCTTGACCTCGTAGCCTAGGAAGCTGGTTAGCCACCTCTCCACCTTATCCCTCTCGTCATCCAGGTGGTACGACTCCTCCCTCCTATCCCCGGGCCTAGCCAGTATTATGAGTCCCTCCCTCAGGTCGAACCTGGCCCTAACAAGGTGTATCCTTCTCTCCCTCTTCCCATTAACGATAACACCGTTCCTATCAACTATAGCATAGAGCCGGTCCCACTCCAGGGTCCCGTACCTGGTTACCCTGGCCTCGAGAACCTCCACCGGGGGGAGGCTCTTGACGGGGTATACCAGTATCTTGTAGAGGAACGCCCACTCCAACCCTAGACACCAGGCACCTGGGGGATCCCCGGGGGGAGCGCCACAATAAATAGCCCTAGCCCGGTGCGCTGGATGAAGGGGTGCCCCTCAGGATGGCAGGAGTCAAGCAGACCATAGTGCTGAGGCGCGACCTAGGCATGGGTAGGGGCAAGGCAGCCGCCCAGGCGGCCCATGCAAGCTGCGAGGCAGTGTTCCGCATCCTAGACTCGAGGGACCCAAGGTGGATGGAGTGGCTGAGGGCCTGGCGGGCCGGGGGCCAGGTCAAGGTGGTCCTCCGCGTAGACAGCGAGGACGAGCTGGCCAGGGTCTACGGGGAGGCCCAGGCCCTAGGCCTCCCAGCCAGCCTGGT
>JALUDK010000284.1 GCA_027044005.1 Acidilobaceae archaeon
CTGATAAGCAGCCTCCAACCCATCCAACACGCCAGAGGATAGATACCCCGCAGACTCCAACACGCTACAGAAGCCCCGATCCAGGCACTCCACAACCCTAACCAGCCCACCATCAACCCTAACCAGCGCCCTAGCCAACAGGCACCCACCAGGAGATCAACCTATCAACCCGCAACCCCAATAAAACCCGGGGGGCATAAGGAGTGGAGAGGATAACACTACAAGCACCAAACCAGGGAGGCCTAAAACCGAGAGACGCCGCAAGGATCAAGGAAAAGATAAGAACGCTAGGAGGCGTGAAGAGCGTGAACATCAGGATAACACCAAGCCACATAGAAATAGACATGGTCGCGAGCAGGGACACAATCAAGAGGATAGAAGGCCTACTAGGCCCACTACACCCGCCACCCACCGGAGACCCATGGAGCCTAGCCAGAAAACAGATGTTCTGGCAAGCACACGAGATCCTCGAGGAAGAATGGAGGAGGACCAAGGACCCGAGGATAGAGGCGGCGATAAAAGCAATGGCCGCTCTAGCAAAGGCACAGGAAGGCAACCTAGAGGCCGCGCTAAGGATAGCATCAAGGATCCCCCCAGACACCGGGGTAGACAGGAGGTGCGTCGAAGAGATGGCCACCAGGGCTTATCAGGGCCACGAGGCAGATATACTAGAGTGCATAGGTGGACACCCGTGGCAGGCCTAAGAAGGCTCAGGACGCCACCCGACATAAAGATCCTAGAGGCATCCGGCGCCCTGGGGGACGGAAGAGTAGTAATAGAGAGGAAGGAGGACAGGCTAGTCGAGGCGGTAGTAGCGTCGAGCGGTGGAGAGAGGAGGTACAGGGTAATAGTCAAGCTGCCCGGAGAAAAGAGGCCCACAACCATATACACCTACAGCGACGACAACGGGACCAAGTACAGGGGATACGTAGGCTACCCCATAATAGCGGTGCTCATGCACGAGGGCCTACTACCCCGGGACAAGAGGCTAGAAGAAGCGCTGGCAGGGCTAAAGTGGAGAGAGCTAAACGAGAAGTACAAGAGGTACAGCCTAACGAAGGAGCACGCACTCAAGGCCGCCTCAAGGCTAGTACCACCCAGAGAGGCAATGGAATACATAGCAAAAGCGATGGCAAGGCTCAGGAGCTACACGATATACTACGACCCTAACCTGGCCTCACAACACCAATAATACACTCAGGCGGCACACGCTCCACGGTATAAACACTCCTACCCTTCCTCTCAGGCCTAAGGCCCCGCTCAACCAGGCAATCCCTACTAACAACAAGGACCACAACCCGGGGCCCATGCCTCCTACCAGTCTCAACAGCATCCTCAACACTACCAGACAAGTGCACAAGAACCCTCCCCATAGGAAGGATCCCCAGCCTAAGTATGCTACCAAGCCTATCCTCCACAGTGCCGTGATAAAGCAGAGCCGGGACACCACCCGGCAGGGGCTCAACCTCGACCCGTACACTATGACCATACCTAGCCCTAATCCTCCCGCCACGCAGCTCATACCTACCCTTAGGATCCAGCAGCGCTACAGCCTCAACATGCCACCTCTCCAGCCAAGGAAAAAAGGGCTTCAAGCCCCTAACCAGCTCCTCCACGCTAGCCCACCCACGAGCGTCGAGACGGATCCCATACCTGCCAGGATCATGCCTCAGTGCATGAGCCATCCTCTTACTCAGCAGAACCCTCCTAGCCGGGTCCAGGAAGCCGCACACCCCCCGGGGCCCGCAGCCCTCCGGGCCCTCGCTATAGCCCCCACCACAGCAGAGGTACAAGCCACGCACCAGGAGGGCACCTGGATAAATATACCCCAGCACACCACTAAAGGCGTTTAAAGTGTGGTGCTTCAAGTGGGCGAGGCCAGGGACCCCTCCAGGGATCCTAGGGTAGTCAAGAAGATGGCGGCTCTACTGATGCAAGGCGCTGTCATGCTCCAGGAGACGTGCCCCCTAGACGGGCTCCCCCTCTTCAGGCTGCGTAGCGGGGAGATCGTGTGCCCAGTCCATGGAAGGGTGATGATCGTATCAAGCGAGAGGGAGGCCAGAGACGTCGAGGTGGAGGAGGTACTCCACGACGTCATGTACAGGGCAGCCCTGAGGCTAAGGGAAGAGGCCGGGAAAGGGGAACCCGCAAGGCTACGAGAGTGGGTCGACATAATACGGGGCATAGAAGAGATACTAGACATGAGGAGAAGACGGGCATCGGGAGGAAACAATAAGAGCCAGCCAGAGGAGCGGGGGTAGGCCAGGCCCGCGGAGCAACACACCCCCTGGGGGGACACCCATGGAGGGGAATCCGCCAGAGAGCTGCATAGAGGAGTGCGTCCACGAGGTCAAGAGGGCGAGGATACTAGGGGCTAGAGTCGAGGTCCGCGAGGAGTGGGACCCCGGCCCCAGGGCCGACAGTATAGACTTGATGGTTAAGAGCCTAACACTACCCAGCATAGACGAGATCCCAATCCTCTCAGCGATACTCAGAACCCTCTACGACAGGAAGGTGAAGATATACGAGTACGAGGCCCTCCCCCTAGACGAGGCCAGGGTAGACAGGCTAACAAGGCTCATAAACCACTCCTTCAAGGAGGGCAGGGGGATCATACTAGTAGCCCCCAGCCTCCTCCCCATATCCCTCATATCCCGCCTAGACCAGGAGAAGCTAGAGGTCCTAGAGTCGAAGCTAGCCATACAGGCAACCATAAGGTACACGAACATGCTATACCTACCGGACCGAAACGTAGTCGGCGCGGATGGGATAGAGATCGTAGCAAAGAGGAACAGCGAGGCCAGCTACGAAAGAGCAGAGTGGCTGAGGGACATGGCGACCAGGCTGGGAATCAACGTCAAGAGGATCACCACACTGGAGGACAACACGGAGATACTAAGGTACATAACAATGGGGGGAGTAAACACGCTATACACTAGAGTACCCGTGACAAAGGTAGCCAGCCTAGTAGTAGCACTATCAAGGTGCCTCTCCCTAGAAGGCATACTCCCCCTAGAAAAGAGAGACACCGCTACACACCTAATCTACGCCATAGGCATAACACCCGCGGAGGCCAGAAGGATAGGGGAGAAGATACTAAACTACACGGGAAAACCCGTATCAAAGATGTGGATGAACATATTCGAAAAGCACATAAACACGGGATGTAGCAAGGGCGTAGCCAGCCTCTACACCAGGATCCTCTAATCCTCCAGATCCGGCTCCTCCACGATCCTCTTACCCGTCACAACCTGGTCAATACTATGGATCACGCACCCGAGCTCCTCCAGCTTCCTCTCAACCTCGCCAAAGTCGATGTCAGTGCCCTCAAGAGTTATGCTGAGCGTGATCGTATCAACGTCAATCTCCTTCACCGTAATATTTACTCCCTCAACCCCGGGGAGATCCCCGATCTCACGCCCAACATCAATCACGGAGGGACCCTTAATGGGCTTCAGTATATCCAAGACTAGACGCCTCACAGGCGCAGGCATCCCACGGGTTCACCAGTCCCATATAATGGTGGAGGGCGGAATTATATAAGTAGGGGGCTAAGGGCACTCCCTCCAAACCAGCTCCTCTGCCAGCAGGGACGACGCGTCCAAGGGGAGCACCTTGAGGAACGTCCCGGCAACCCTCCGCCTGGCCTCGTTAATGTCGAGCCCCCTAACCTCTCCCCCAACCGGCCAGAGGAGGCTGTCAATGTGAAGCGGCGGTATCCCGGATAGGCTGGCCACCATCCCCCACGCCTCCTGGGCGGTGGTAGGGTAGCGGAGCACCTCATCGGGGCTAGAAGCCTCGACAACGCCACTACTATACGATAGGCAAGACACCCTCACGTCAACCGGTATGGGTATAGACGCCCTCAGGGGGATCCTCCTCTCAGGCCCCCCGAGGGCGTAGTACCCCATCTTAAGCGAGAAGACTATAGTCTTCCTCCACAACTCCACCTGGAGCGCCCTAGCCAGCCTCTCCAGAACCATGTCAGGCTCCCTGAGGACCACCTCGGGGTCACTGTAGATCCTCTCCAGGAGCCTCCTAGCCCTGTACTGGACAGTCCTGATCCTCCTAACCTTGGCGTCCCGCCTAATAGAGGCCCCAGGGCACTCGCTCAGGAACCATACCACATCATTCACGATATCCCTAATACTAGAGGCGGGGCCACGGCTGCTCCACCTAGACGATAGCATCCTGCTGAAGCAGCTCCACCACTCCTCGCCCTTCATGGCAAGCCTATAACTAACCAGGGCTACAAGCATCGAGTACAGGACCCCCGCGGGCTCGCCCACAACCCTGGCCAAGCCCCTAACGGCGGGGTACTGGGGATCCAGACCCGCCTCCACGGAGAACACGCCCTCAAGCCCCACGTACTCCAGTGCATGGGCTACCCTGTCGACCCGCTCCAAGCTTATACCGTACGGCCTAAACCTAGGCTCCACCCGGCCACAACCCTCCCAAGGGCAAGGATCCCCCCGGGCCAGGCTAAATACCGGGATCATGCCACCCCATAGCCGGGGCCCGGGCATGGTTGTCAGGCGCGTGGTCCTCTACGAGGCATGGGTCAGGCTAAAGAGGAGGTTCGAGACCAGCTTCGGGGCAACCAGGGAGAGGCCAGCAATACTCGTCAGGGTCATAGGCGACGATGGAGAGGAGGGCTGGGGCGAGGTTGTAGCGGGGGAGGGGCCATGGTATAGCTACGAGACCTACGAGACGGCCATACACGTGCTGAGGGACTACCTCATACACATAATGATACGGGAGAGGGCCTACAACCCCAAGGACTTCATAGAGGCTGCGAGGAGGGTTAGGGGACACAACATGGCCAAGGCAGGGCTGGAGCACGCCCTCTGGGACCTAGAGGCCAGGAGGAGGCGAGAGCCCCTATGGAGGCTCCTAGGCGGGGTGAGGGATAGGATAGAGAGCGGGGTGAGCATAGGGATCCAGCCCAGCATAGAAGAGCTGGTTAAGATCGTGAGTAGACATCTTGACGAGGGCTATAGGAGGATCAAGATAAAGATAAAGCCCGGATGGGACCTGGAGCCAGTGAAAGCAATCAGGAGGGAGCTAGGAGACATACCACTGCAAGTAGATGCAAACGCAGCCTACAGCCTAGCCCACATGCAAACCCTAACGAAGCTAGACGACTACAAGCTGCTAATGATAGAACAGCCACTACACTACGAGGACCTCCTAGACCATGCAGAGCTGTCGAGGAGGCTAAAGACGCCCATATGCCTAGACGAGAGCATAACCAGCCCCCGCCGTGCACTAGAAGCATACAAGCTAGACAGCGCCCAGATAATCAACGTGAAGCCAGGCAGGGTAGGAGGCCACCAGGAGTCGCTCAGAATCCACAGGATATGGTACCAGGAGGCAGGACGCCCCCTATGGATAGGAGGCATGCTAGAGACCGGTATCGGGAGAGGCCACCTAGTAGCCCTGGCGACACTACCCGGGGTAAAGTACCCCAACGACATAAGCGGGAGCAACAGGTACTACGAGAAGGACCTAGTCGAGCCGGAGTGGAGGGTCGAGGGAGGATACATAAGGGCCCCAGAGAGGCCAGGCATCGGAGTGGATCCGGACCTAGACATGATAGAGACGCTATCTAAGAGGAGGATCGTGATAGACCTACCCTGAACAGCCCCCTAAGCCTCCTAGAATAGCCCCCAACCAGGATAGCCTCGCTCCCAAGAACCCTAGACGCCACCACAACCCACACGACAAGGTTGACGAGGAGGCCTGCGAACCCCGTCGTGGCCATCCCAGGATCCCCAGTAACCACGCCCCATATAACCAGGTAGAGGAGCACTACCGGATCTAGATATACTATACGCCACACGCCCTCAAGACTAGTCAGGTCTATCCCAAAGAACACCGCGAAGACGGGAGCAAGCAAGAGGAGGCCAACATAGGAGGAGGCCAGCTGGGCGCCCCTAACATCCTGGGGTATACTACCCACCACCAGGCCAATGAGAAGCGAGGTAACCAGCGTGACCGTAAGGCCAGCCATGAACGCGGCTATACTAGCAGGACTCACACTCACCACCGGCGAGGCCTGAACCCCCTGCTCCGGAGCCTGGCTAACTATGGAGCCGAGGGAGTAGAAGTAGATCCCAATGCCTACAGCATAGCTTATAATCCCGAGGCCAGTGATGAAAGCAACGCCCAGTATCTTGCCAAGTATAAGCTCCCTCCTAGACACAGGCAGGCTGAGTAGCATCTCAAGGGTCTTAGACTCCCTCTCTATGCCAACGCTAGTCGCTGCAACCTGCATACTAGACATGACAAGTATCATAGTAGCCATAGTCACGGAGAGGCCCACTCCGAAGACGAGGCCGAAAGCCTCGCCCGGCGATAATGGGGTACCCCTATAGTATAGAGTGGTGTTGGCAACCACCGGGTTCTGGAGGAACCGTGCATCCGCCTCGGGGAGCAGGGAGCTGACAAGATCGGCGACGAGCATGTAAACGCCCTGGGCGAAGGAGGCCTCCACCTGCTGGGGGAGCGACATGCTGAGGAAGTTAAGCGAGCTAGTCTTAACTATTATATCAGCCCTGCCAGGGAGCCCCCGCGTGATGTTATCGAAGAACTCGTCCCCAATAATCACCACGGCGGTCCGGCCCTCCAGAACCTCCCCCGGATCGACGCTACCGGTATAGAGGGGGACCCCAAGGCTATCGGCTAGCATCCTAGCATAGTCGCCATAAGCATGGCCCCGATATATGATGGCGTAGTTCCTAACCTGCTCCGCCTGCTCCAGGGCCTGCTTCCCAGCAGCCATAGACATGCCAGCGAATATCGTGAATATTATTATGGGCCCAAGTATTACGCCTAGGAGCACGGTCCTCTCCTTCAGGAGCTCCTTAACCTCCTTCACCATAACCTGCTTAAGCTTCAACATCAACACCCCCAATAGCGTTTATGAACGCCTCCTCCAGGTTCGCCCCTCCATACCTGGCAACCAGCTCTCCCGGCGTGCCCTCGCCCAGCTTCCTGCCCCTATGGAGGAACATGAGCCTGTCGCAGAGGTACTCAACCTCGAGCATGTTGTGGCTCGAGAGGAGTACAGTGCCCCCCGAGCGGGCATACTCCTTGATGATGTTCCTAACCATGACAGAATGGTAGACGTCGAGGCCACTAGTGGGCTCATCAAGTATAGCAACACGGGGCCTAGCCATGAGGACCGCCGCCAGTAGTATACGCCTCTTCATCCCCTTACTGTACCCGCCCATAGGCTTGTTTAGGGCCTCGCCCAGGCCGGATATCTCAACCCCTCTCTCAACCATCTCCTCAACCTCGTCCTCTCCCCTAGCGTAGAGGCCGGCGACGAAGCGGAGGAAGTCGATCCCCTTGAGGTGCCTGTATACGCCCGCATCCTCGGGCAGGTAGCCTATGAGCCCCTCCTCCCTTGCCTCCCCCGGCTCCTTGCCCTGGATTAGCACCCTGCCGGTGTCCGGCCTAAGTATCCCGGCGATCATCCTCAGGGTAGTCGTCTTCCCGGCCCCGTTCGGCCCTATAATCCCATATATCTCCCCCTCGCCTACAGCGAATGAGACCCCCCTAACAGCCTCATGCCCATCGAAGCTCTTCCTAAGGTCCTCGACAACTATCACATCCATGCCCGGGGGCACCCTCCATTAGACTAATACACGCCCCCTGGCGGGGGTAATAACCCGGGGGGATGAGCTAAACCTCCGACTCCGACGCCCAGGGTGGGGAGGCCCTGCGATGGCGACCCTCCTAGGAGGTGCTCAGTTACCCCAGAGGCAGTCACCGCCCCCAACGTGGGGCTCCTTCCCGGGCACGACTGTCCTCATCGCTCCCCCAGGATGGTCTTTACCCTCTCTATAATCGGGGCCAGAATGTCGGGGCCATAGCCCTCGACCGGGTCCTCGAGGAGTGGGAGGCTGATAGACCCCGTGTGCCCGGCTAGGGCTAACGCCTCGCCAGCGTCCACACTCCACGGCTTCCCGGCTAGCGAGACGAGCTCCACTGCCTTTGAGAACCTCTCACCGTCAGCTAGGTAAGCGGCCCCGGGGCTCACAGCCACGACCAGGTCTGGCCTAGCGGTGGCCCTGGTCGGGGCTGCAATGCTAGAGTTGGACTCGACCACGACAACCTCCGCCATGCCCCTCACGCGTTCAAGGCACTGGTCTACCTCATCCACGTAATGGCCAGCCAGTATATTCTCCATTGCCTCATCCCCCGCGCGGAGGGGAAGCGGAACCAGGGCCCCGGCGACCTCCATAACCTCCCTCTCCAGGCTCCTGGGCGCCCTCCTCAGGGCATCCGGGTTGAACAGGTGCACGCTATACACATTATCCCCGCGGCAGAAGGTGGCCCTGGCTAGTGCGATCCTCCTAGCAAGGCCCTGCACGCCTAGGGCGTCCCTGACCCTCCACGACACCCTCTCAGGATCCAGGGGGAGGATATGGAAGCCTAAGGGGTTAACCAGCTCCACGGGAGCCCCCTCCACTGGCCTCCTCAGAGCTAGGGCGTCCCCCGTTGCTAGGACCCTGAGCCTCCTAGACTCCCTTAGTGCCCAGGGGCTGGCCCACACGTCGGTACCCCCGACCGGCTTGAAGGGGAAAGCCTCTACTCCATCCCTGCGGAGGGCTGCAACTAGGCTGGAGGCCATAACAGTCTTACCAGAGGACTCGGGGTAGAGGCCCACTACTAATATGATCAAGACGGGTCCACCGGGGGCTATAGACCCCTCGGCGCGGTGGGTAGCTTATCCTTCGGCACGTACACCGGGCTCCTCCTATTGGGGGTGAATAGCACCAGTGCACCCTCCTCCTCGAGCATCTTCAGTATCTTCCTGGCAGTCGATATGGTTACATTGTAGCGCTGTGACACCTTGAAGGGCGTCACATAGGACTCCCTAGCCAGGTCCCTCCTGGCCCTCTTCAACAGCTCCTCTGGAACGCTGACGTCATACCTTGCCTGCTCTGTTAGGGAGCGTGATACGCCCTTCCCCTTGCCCTGCTTCTGCTTAGCCAAGCCAGTGCACCTGGCTGGATCATGACGGGGGCTGGTCTAATAAGGGTTCCGGGCTTCTACTCCTACCTGATTAAAAACCCCTCGCCTATTGTATGTGGAGGAGGCCTCGGGGGCTACTCCTCGATCTTTATGACGAGCGACTCCTCCTGGGCCGCTGGGGCCTCGACTACCTTGGGCTGCTGGGTGAACCCCTTCTTCACAGGCTGGGACTCCCTGGTGTAG
>JALUDK010000285.1 GCA_027044005.1 Acidilobaceae archaeon
CCCATGCCCTCCAGGGTATACACGTTATACCCTGCCCCAGCCAGGAGCCTGGCGGCAACAGCAAGGTCCTCCACGCCCTCACCCGTAGGGGTATACACTAGCACACCACCACCCTCCGGAAGCCTGTTGCCATGCACGCTAAGCCAGCTCTTGAGCAGGGCCTCCCACAGGCTCCAGCCTAGGGCAGCAACCTCGCCAGTGCTCCTCATCTCCGGCCCGAGGCCTGGATATGCACCCTTAATCCTGGACCACGAGAACTGGGGGCTCTTCACACCCCAAGCCCTGGGCCTGAGTAGGGTAGACTCGCCAAGACCCCTGATCCTACCAGCGAGCGACGCCTCGGCGGCCGCCTTCATCAGATTATACCCGGTGACCTTGCTGGTGAAGGGCATAGACCTGCTTGCCCTTAGGTTTACCTCTATAAGGTAAACCCTGCCCTGGGATGCGACTAGCTGTATGTTGAAGGGCCCCCTTACGCCTAGCTCGCTGTTAACCGCGTCAGCAACCCTAGCTGCTGCCCTAACCTCGGCCTCGCCGAGGCTATAGTGGGGTAGCACCATGGTGGAGTCGCCGCTGTGGACTCCGGGGGGCTCTATATGCTCTATCAGGGCCCCGACCCACCTGGACCCGTCCCCGGCAGCATCGAGGTCGACCTCCACCCCGTCGATCAGCTTGGAGACCACCACGCTAGCCCTACTGCTCCTAGTAGCAGCCTCGTAGGCGCTCCTAAGCTCCTCGGGGCTCCTCACGATCCTGATACTTGTCCCGCTGAGCACGTAGCTCGGCCTAACTATGACTGGGTACCCTACGGACTCGGCGAAGTCGAGTGCCTCCCCTAGACTGGTGGCCTCCACCCATGGCGGCTGCTCCACCCCAGCGTCCTCCAGGAGCTCGTGGATCCTTGCCCTGTCCTCGGCTACATCCACACTCCTCCCCGGGGTTCCTATCAGGGCTATGCCCTCCCTCTCCAGCTGGCCAGCTATGTTGTTGGAGAGTTGGCCTCCGAGGAAGGCTACGACTCCTAGAGGCCTCGTTATCCTAACCGCCTCCTTCACCATCTCAACGCTGATCTCGTCGAAGAGAAGGTTCCCGCTCACATCCCAGTCGGTCGAGACGGTCTCAGGATTATAGTTCAGTATTATCGGAGTGTACCCTAGCCTCCTCGCCTCGTCGCTATATGAAACCACGCCCCAGTCGAACTCGACGGAGACGCCGATCCTGAAGACCCCCGCACCTAGGACTAGGATCCTCCTCTCCCCCATATCCCACTCGTCGTCCTCGAAGGCCGAGTAGGTGAGGTACCTGTAGTTGCTAACAGCATCCCACTCCCCTGCTAGAGTGTCTATCAGCTTAGACCTAGCAACTACACCGGCAGACTGTCTAGCCTCCTCCACCTCCCTGCGACTCGCTCCTGTTAGAAGTGCGATCTGCTCGTCACTGAACCCAAGCCTCTTGGCCTCTGCTAGAAGGTCCCCGCGGAGGCCATACCTCCTTAGGGCTTCAGCTACCTCCACGATCCTCTTTATCTGTAGTAGGAAGAACCTGTCAACCCCCGTGGTCCTATATAGCTCCTCGATGCTTGCCCCCAGCCTTAGCGCCTTCGCCACGTGGAGGGGCCAGTAGGGCCTCCTCTCCTTCAGCCTCTCCATCACCGCCTCCAGTGGCTCGTCCTCCAGGTAGTACTTGCCCGTCAGGCCCTCCTCCCCTATGGAGATCATCCTCACCGACTTCTGTAACGCCTCAGCGAGGCTCCTGCCTATGGCCATCGCCTCCCCTATACTCTTCATCTCCGAGTCCAGGGACTGTATGGCGCCCTCGAACTTGTCCAAGTCCCACCTGGGGGCCTTCACCACTACATAGTCGAGGCTTGGCTCGAAGCAGGCGCAGGTCCTGCCCGTTATGCTGTTGACAACCTCGTCCAGCTTGTAGCCAAGGGCTAGCTTAGCCGCTATATACGCCAGGGGGTACCCCGTAGCCTTGCTGGCCAGGGCGCTACTCCTACTCATCCTAGGGTTAACCTCGATCACGTAGTACTCCCCCCTGACCTCGGGGTTCTGGGCTAGCTGCACGTTACCCTCCCCGACCATCCATATCGCGCTGGCGACGCTGAAGGAGGCCCTCCTGAGCAGCTGGTACTCGTAGTCGCTCAGCGTCTGGCATGGCGCTACCACGAAGGAGTCCCCAGTGTGGACACCCATAGGATCTAGGTTCTCCAGGCATGCGACCGCGGCCATGTTGCCCCCGGAGTCCCTGACTACCTCGTACTCTACCTCCTTCCAGTGGTAGAGGTACTTCTCAACCAGCACCTCCCTAGTCTCACTCTGGGCCAGAGCCCTTGCTATCCACCTCTCCAGCTCCCCCCTGCTCCACGCTATAAAGCTACCCCCACCGCCCAGGTTGAAGCTGACCCTGGCTATCACCGGGTACCCTATACCCTCGGCAGCCTCCAGAGCCTCGTCGACGCTATTCACCGGCATGCTGGGCGGTATCGGAACCCCGGCCTCCCTCATGGCTTCCCTGAAGAGCCTCCTCGAGAGGGCCCTCTTCACACCCTCTATAGGCGTGCCTAGGACCTTGACCC
>JALUDK010000286.1 GCA_027044005.1 Acidilobaceae archaeon
CTCGGCAGCCTCCAGAGCCTCGTCGACGCTATTCACCGGCATGCTGGGCGGTATCGGAACCCCGGCCTCCCTCATGGCTTCCCTGAAGAGCCTCCTCGAGAGGGCCCTCTTCACACCCTCTATAGGAGTGCCTAGGACCTTGACCCCATACCTGCCCAGGACGCCGGAGTCGTGGAGCCTCACCCCAAGGCTAAGAGCAGTCTGGCCGCCGAAGCCTATCATAACGGCGTCTGGCCTCTCCCTCTCGATAACCCTCTCAACGTACCAGGCCCTTAGGGGGCCCAGGTAGACCCTATCTGCTATCCTGCTGCTAGTCTGTATCGTTGCAACATTCGGGTTCACCAGTATAGTCTCGATGCCCTCCTCCCTCAACGCCTTCAGGGCCTGGCTACCACTATAATCGAACTCCGCGGCCTCGGCTATCTTAATGGCCCCGCTACCCAGGACGAGAACCTTGCCAGGAGCCTCCATCGCTAGACCCCCTCAACCATCGAGGCGAACCTGTGGAATATCCAGGAGGAGTCCCAGGGCCCCGGACCGGCTTCCGGGTGGAACTGGGTAGCCATGACGGGGGCGCCCCTCATCTTGACACCCTCCAGAGTGTTGTCATCAGGGTTCAGCATCCAGGGCTTCAGGTCGGCCTCCTCTAGGCTATCCTGGTCCACGGCGTAACCGTGGTTATGAGTGGTTATGTAGCACCTACCCGTCTCGAGGTCCTTAACCGGCTTGTTGACACCCCTATGCCCGAACTTCATCTTATACACCCTGGCGCCGAGGCCTAGGGCTAGTAGCTGCATGCCGAGGCATATCCCCAGTACGGGCTTCCCGCTGGTGGCCACCTCGGCGGCTACCCTGGATTGTCTGGCTAGGAGCCTGGGGTTGCCGGGGCCACTACCGAGCACGACGCCGTCGAAGCCGTCTAGCAGCTCGTCGGCGCTACTGTTACAGGGCATCCTGACAACCTCCAGCCCCGCCTTCAGGAGGCTCCTCACAATCCCATGCTTCACCCCACAGTCGAGGAGCGAGACCCTGCCCCTAACCGTTCCCCCAGGCTTGTAGGCCAGAGGAGCCTTGGGGCTTGCTATTGCAGTATAGTCTATATCATCATACCTGGGGCTACTCCTGAGCCTCCTCCACAGCTCCTCCCACCCCGGCGGCTCCCTGGAGACGCTTACAACCGCCTGCATAACCCCCCTGGTCCTGACCTTCTTCACGAGCCACCTGGTATCGAGCCTATACGCCCCAGGGACGCCGCTGGACTCGAGCCACTCCCCCAGGCTCTGGACCGCCTCGGGGTGACTGTACTCGGGGTACTCGGAGACTAGTAGGCCCCAGACCTTGATGCTCTCCGACTCCATGTTTAGGGAGAGCCCGTTCTCGACCCTAACCCTGGGCACTCCATAGTTCCCCACCATTGGATGGGTTATGACTAGGATCTGGCCCATGTAGCTCGGGTCGGTGAGGCTCTCCGGGTACCCCGTCATGGCGGTGGTGAACACAAGCTCCCCCGTAACAGTAGCCTCGGCTCCGAAGCCGCAGGCCTCCACAGCGGTGCCGTCCTCGAGGAGGATCCTGGCCTTGGAGGTGCAGGCTAGCAGGGGGAGGCTCACTGGCTCCACGCCGAGCTCCACAGTGTTACTCATCTGTAACCCAGCGTCACTGGTCGAGGAGGGCTCGGCTATTAAATGGATGCGTGACCCACGTAACTTATTAGCTTGAGGCTGCTACTACCAGGAGTGGTATAGTTAGGCCTTGTACAAGGGCAAGGGCATCTCGGAGGCGGTTAGGAAGATAATAGACTCTGACCCCTGCATGCAGGAGGCACTGGCAGCTAGGGTTATAAGCTACAGTGAGCTGGCCAGGAGGATCCATCCGATGGTGGAGAGGCTAATAGGAGACCAGGTCTCCGTCAACTCCATAAAGATAGCATTGACCCGGTACACGCCGCCGCAGAGCAGGGGCAGGGCGCCCAGGAGGAGGGTGCTTGACCTCCTGGCTAGGTCCTCGCTAGAGCTTAGGAGCAGCGTGGCGGTGGTAACAGCATATAGGGACAAGTTCAGGCAGGTTCTAAAGGCGCTCCTGGAGATAGAGTCGAAGGCTAGGCTGCTCCTGGTGCTCCAGAGCATAAACACGTTCACCCTCATCATAGACGAGGAGCACCTAGACACGATAGTAGAGATGCTGGGGGACAGCGTGGTGGAGACTTACAGGGGCCAGGCGGCAGTTATAATAGTCAGCCCAGAGGACCTGGTGAGAGTCCCAGGCTTCGTCGCGCACGTGACCAGCCTGATAGCATCGGAGGGGATAAACATAACACAGATCGAGTCCAGCTACACCGATACAATACTAGTACTAGATAAGGACGATGCCATGAGGGCGTTCGACATACTCAACAAGGCGATAGAGATAGCCAAGCAGCAGCTCGGCATAGCAAGCCGGCCCACAGGGCAGGGATAGACCCAGTGTAACAGTATAGATAACTAGTGTAACGCTCCTAGCATCCCCTCCAGGGGTGAATACTGGATGATGAAGGCCTCGAAGCTAAAGCTAAAATGCCCGGTCTGCGGCCTCCCCG
>JALUDK010000287.1 GCA_027044005.1 Acidilobaceae archaeon
CGTGGGGGCAGGCAAGGTTGAGCCTGGCAATATCCAAGAGGAGAATACAGAAGCTCGGGGGCTCCAGCCTAATAATAACGATACCAAAGAGCTGGGCGAGGAAGATCGGCCTCACCGTAGGGGACACAGTGATAATAGTAGACGAGGGAGACCACCTGAAGATAATGCCCCCAGACACCAGGGTCACCGACAAGGTCGGAATAGCCCGGGTAAAGCTATCCGGCTTCCTAAGAGAGGTCAGCATAGGCAAGATCATAGACTGCTCCTACCAGAACGGCCACAGCAAGATAGAGATACAGATACCGTCAAACGGCAACACAAGCCCAGAGGAGCTAGCCAGGGAGGCCGAGGAGCACCCCAAGGTCAAGGCAGCCCAGGTACTAGACCCCTCAACCCTGCTAGTAGAGCTCGAGACAACAAACGGGGATGAGGTAACCACGCTACTCAAGAAGTTCAACACAAAGCTGCAAGAGATCATAGACTTAGGAGAGGCCGCCATAACAGGATCAATCCCCCTAGACGATGCGATAAAGGGGATAGAGAGGAGCGCCGACAACGCCTACAACATAGTTGACTCCATAACGAGGCTCTCATTCAAGCAGGGAATAGTAATGTGCGAGTCCAAGGGTGTAGACCCAACGATACTCATAGCACTCAAGATACTCGCAAGGCTACTAGAGAGGGCGATGAAGAACCTAGTCAACTTCAGCGAGCGGGAGCTAAGCCTCAAGGCAGTAGGCAAGATCAGGATCATAATGAGCGAAGCCATAGGGGGCATAGCCAGCGGTAGCGGCAGGAGGATAGCCAACGCCCTCAACGAGATAGCAGGCCTAAGAGAGATTGTAGCCGAGATGAGGAGCCTCTCAACCCCGGAGGCGGAGAAGGTGGCGACCTGCGTAGAGAGCATGAACATAGCAATAGAAACCCTAGCATCAAAGGGGATATGCTCGGTCCTAGCATCTCCCTAGACTCTTAAACCCCACCACCACTAGATGCCCTCGGAGACCCAGCTTGGACGGGTGCTGCACAGAGCTATCCGGCTGCGTGCTCAGGAACACTAGGATAGAGCTAGAGAGGCTTATACGCAGGGTTAGGCTGGAGAACCTGCTAGGCGATATCAGGGAGAACACGTACAAGGCCCACTCGTGGCAGCTGCTGAAGAGGACAATGGCCACACCCATAGCCAGGTGCATTAGAAGCCTAGCCGGGCCATGCGGGATCCCATGCCTGGACTCGATATACTTCTCCGACCTCACGGGCGGAGAGCATAGCTACATAGAGGGGCACGGGGGCAAGGACCTAGACCTTATACTATACACTCCCTGCGAGCTGGACCGGGAGAAGGTGGAGGAGAGCCTGGAGTCCTGTATAGAGAATGCCGTCACACTCCTACTATCAGAGATGCTCACCGACGACCCCAAGAAGATACTAGGGATACCTAACATTATAGAGGTCCACATAGTCAGGGATAGAAGGGACCTCCCCTACTACAACATGGTCAAGTACAGGAGTAGAACCCTAACCAGGCTCCTCTAGGCAAGCCTCTTCCTAGCACCCCATACTGCCGCCTCTACGATAGCCCTAGGCCCAGGGATTCCATAGGTCGGCCTAACCCTCCCCCTCATCACGGCCTCAACCACGTCCACAGGCCTCCTAGGCTCATCCCAAAGCCTAACCGGGGCCACGCCCAGCTCACCCAGCACGTGGGCATCACTACCACTAGTCCCGGCTATACCCATCCTTCTGGCCCTATACAGCGCTGGTAGGTTGAATAGCAAGATGCCCCTAGGGTTCCACACCTCTACAGTGTGGAAAACACTGCTATCCCAAGCCCTACCACCCACACTATGCCTCCCCAAATGGTAGGGGTGCGCCGCAATCAAGACGCAGTTATACTCCTCCCCGGCCTCCCTTAACTCCCACGGATCCATGCCCTTCCAGGGCCGCTCTGGCATGGGCTCCGGGCACAGGACCAGGACGTCCCCCCAAAGGGTTCTAACCTCATTCCCATAGACTATAACCGGGGCCCCCTCGAGGCCCCTGGCTTCCCTAGCCGCCATGATAGACCCTGCGAATGTGTTGTGATCTGTAACCGCGATAGCATGGAGGCCCATGCTCCTGCCCTTCACAACCAGCTCCCTTGGGGTGGGCCTCCCGTCGCTGGCAGTGGTGTGGCAGTGGATCTCTGCGGCGTACAATGGCTGACACCCCTCCTAATACGCCCGCGGGGCTACCGGGTTGGGGTAGACCTATAAGGCATCCCCATGCGCTAAGTCCAACCAGTCATATACAGTACGTACCATATTGTGAAGGCTCTAGTATACTATTAATCATTAATATAGGATTGTTAGCACCAAATTTTAAAATACAACGCCCTTGTATATGGCACCATTACGGTATCATACTGGGCTCCGTGCTGGTGGTTTGTATGGAACCTAGTGCCAGGGCTAAGAGGAGCGTAATAACTGTAGTTATCCTAGCCATATTAGCGGTTTTACTTGCGGCAACACAGCTTGATCACAGCCCGGGATATGTTAAGTTTAAGCTGGTACTCTACGATGATGAAG
>JALUDK010000288.1 GCA_027044005.1 Acidilobaceae archaeon
GCTTCCTGCATACCTCTTCAGCTCTAGCCTGTTGACCCTCTGATCCAGGAAGAACCCTGTTTTCTGCCCGTTTACCACGTCCACTATGAATCTTGCGCCTGCCTCATTTATAACGACCTCTCGCTTACCCCCAGTAATCCACTCGGCCACTGGCTCCAGGCCTATGTCCCTTCTGCTCCTCTGCGTGCTCTTGTTGAAGACGTGCCTGGAGCCGGCTATCCTGGATAGGACCCCTGCTATATGGGTTATGTGGGGGTCTATGGCCCAGCTGCTAGACTGTAATACTGCTACGTCGTTGTAGATATCTATGATTAGGCCCGAGAGGAGGTCGCCATCACTGTTAATCAGCCTCATACCCTGTTCTGGAGCGTAGCCCAGCCTTTCACGGACCCTATATGCGGCTTCTATCCTATCCTCTATAGCCTCCTCGGGGGTTGAGTAGCTGCATCCACCGTGCTCTACAATCCTTACAGCTACCGGGCCTTGGGGCTCCCATAGGCCGCAGGCTTCCAACCCATCCTCGCTGGAGTGTACCTCCACTAGCTCCCCTGGCTTGGCTGCTCGACGTGGTTTGATCCATTTCCTGTAGATTATTGCTGATCCTAGCCTCAGCTTACGTAGACCCACTCCCTCGACTAGGACTTTAACGGGCACTGTGGCTCCCTGCCACTACTGTATGACTCCTGTGGCTCGTGCAACCTTCTCGGCTGCCTCCCTTGTGAGCCCCTTCTCCCCTAGGATCGTGTAGCGTTCTGGCCTTATCTTGGCCGCCATTACTAGGGCTTGTATGACCTCCTCGTCATCTACGCCGATCTCCCTGGCGGTTGTTGGGGCTCCAGCTTCTTGCATTAGCTTCTTGATCCTCCTCCACTTCAGGCCATGTATATATGACATCATTATGGTTCCCACGCCCACCGCTTCTCCGTGGAGGGGCTTCCTCTTGGCTATCATGGACAGGGCGTGGGCGAATAGGTGCTCCGAGCCGCTGGCTGGCCTAGAGCTTCCTGCTATACACATCGCGACCCCACTGCTTACCAGCGCCTCTAGAAGGACCCTGTACCCCTCTAGCGTGCCTAGCCCGATCTCCCTGGCGTACGAAGCTACGTGCCTAGCACTCATTAGGGCTAGGCTGGCGGCGTACTCGCCGTAGTACTCGCCCCGCAGCTTGTGTGCCAGCCTCCAGTCCCTCACTGCCGTGAACTTGCCTATTAGGTCCCCGAATCCTGCTATGTTGTACCTCTTCGGAGCTTTTGAGATCACGTCCACGTCTAGTATAATTATGTCGGGGGGCCTGGCCCTCCTGGATATGGGCCTATCGAACCCCTTGAGGCTGGCGAATGGCGACGTTATGCCGTCGTGGCTAGCCACGGTGGGCAGGCTGATGAAGCCAGCCCCCGCCCGGCTGGAGGCGTACTTTGCTATGTCTATCGAGCGGCCCCCTCCTAGGCCCACTAGGACCTCCACACCCCCCTGACCGGCCTCCCTGGCTACCCTCTCCGCCGTGTCTACAGTCGCGTCACTAACAACTATACTATCAACACTAAACCCGGCATCCTCCAGGGACTGCCTCACCCTAGGGTAGTATAGGCTGTGGACCCTAGGCCCGGTTACAACCAGTATAGCCGCCCCCCGGGGGTACAGCTGGGAGGCGTATCCCCCGACCTCGCCTATGACGCCCCTGCCGACCACGACCTTGCGCGGCAAGTCTATGACGTGCCTATCCATCCCGCACGCTGCCCCCATGCAGGGGTTGTATACTACGATAAGCCTATAATGGCTTATAGGAGCCATTATCCCGGTTGGAGGGGTTTAAGGAGGCATGTATCCTGATTGGAGAGTAGCCGAGGGCAGGGCTATGAAGGCGATCCACGGCACCACCACCGTAGGCCTGATAGCCGGGGACTATACTATACTCGCAGCCGACAAGAGGGCCACCGCTGGCATGCTAATAGCCAGCAGGACCGTTAAGAAGATAGTAAAACTCACAGATTACTCCGCGATGACCATTTCCGGGCTGGTAGCTGATGCGCAGGCCCTAGCGGAGCTGGTTAGGGAGGAGACAAGGCTCTACGAGCTAACCAATGGCGTCAGGCTGAGCGTAAGGGGGATAGCAACCCTACTATCAAACCTACTATTCTCCTCCAAGTGGTTCCCCTACCTGGTCCAGCTGATCGTTGGAGGCTACGATACTAGGCCCAGGCTCTACACGCTAGACCCCTATGGAAGTCTAACGGAGGAGACCTACACGGCCACAGGCTCCGGGTCCCCAGTTGCCTACGGAGTCCTCGAGGACAGCTACAAGGAGGATCTAGACCTGGAAGAGGCCGTCAAGGTTGCGGTTAGCGCCGTGAAATCCGCTATAAGGAGGGACGTTGCTACCGGGGACGGCGTCGACGTCGTGATAATAGGCAGAAACCTGTACGAGGAAAGGTTTATACCCTTTAAGGGGTAACACCAGCCCCTTGGGGCAGAGCAGGGGGTAGCTCCTCAGCCCCCTGGACAGGGCCTAGGATCCCTCCTAGAGGATGGGTAATGTAGGTGACTCGACATTGGCGGCTCAGGAGGCTAGAAGGGTCCAAGCCACCCTCGATAGCAGGAAGAGGCTAATCCTCGAGATCTACAAGGTCCTGGGAGGGGCCGATATAACCAGCATAGAATTCGAGGGCCCCGAGATAGCGGTCTACGTCAGGAACCCCCGCTATCTGCTCGAGATCGAGGACAAGATCAAGGAGCTAGCCAAGAAGATCAGGAAGAGGGTCGTGGTGAGGACCGACCCCAAGTCCAGGAGAAGCCAGAACGAGACCAAGAAGTACATAATAGAACATGCACCGGACGAGGCGGGTGTAGACACGGAGAACATGCTATTCGACGAGGTCCTTGGGGAGGTCAGGGTCCTAGCTGACAAGCCGGGCCTGCTACTTGGGAAGAACAGGGCATTCAGGAACCAGGTCCTCGCAGAGACCGGGTGGAGGCTGGAGGTCTATAGGAAGCCTCCGCTGAGGAGCTCCACCCTCAACTCTATACTAAGCCACCTATTCATGGCATCAGCAGAAAGGAAGAAGGCCCTGAGGGAGATAGGCGAGAGGATCTTCAGGGATACACTGGTTGGCACCAAGTACATCAGGCTAATAGGCCTAGGGAGCTTCGGCGAGGTGGGGAGATCTGCAATACTTCTAGATACCGGGGAGAGCAAGGTCCTGCTAGACGCTGGGGCCGCGCCCACGGGGTTCGGCCCCTCAGCGTTTCCGTACTTCATGGCGCCCGAGTTCAGGATAGAGGAGCTTGACGCGGTAGTTATAAGCCACGCCCACCTGGACCACGTTGGCATGCTCCCCCTTCTCTACAAGTACGGCTTCCGCGGCCCCGTCTACGCTACCCCGCCGACAAGGGACATAATGCTATTGGTCTTGAAGGATTATATAGAGCTGGCGAAGAGGGAGGGCGTCGAGCCGGTTTACGAGTTGAGGGACGTACAGACAATGCTAACCCGTACTATAGTCGTCAATTATAATACTGTGACCGATGTGGCTCCGGATATAAAGCTAACCTTTACTAATGCTGGCCACATACTCGGTAGCTCCCTGGTCCACCTCCATATAGGCCAGGGACTCTTCAATGTACTCTACACGGCCGATTTCAAGTACTATAGGATCAAGGGGGACACCAGCGTGAGGCTGCTCCCTCCAGCCAACGACGAGTTCCATAGGGTAGAGGCCATGATCATGGAGGCTACCTACGGCGCCACCGAGACCCAGCCCAGGCACGTGGCCGAGGAGGACCTGATAAGGATGATCAATAAGGTGTATGAGAACCGTGGCAAGATCCTGATACCGGTCATGGCCGTGGGTAGGGGTCAGGAGATACTGGTAGTCATAAACAGGGCGCTCAAGGAGGGGAAGATCCCAGAGATACCAGTCTATGTGGACGGTATGGTCTATGAGGTCACGGCGATCTACACGGCATACCCTGAGCTACTAGCCAAGCCAATACGGGATCTTATACTATACCACGGGGAGAACCCGTTCCTAGGACCAACTACCGTCTACGTAAACGACCAGCAGGGCAGGGACGAGGTCAAGTATAGCGAGGGCCCCGCAGTTATACTGGCAACCAGCGGCATGATGACTGGGGGCCCCGTTATAGACTACTTCAAGCACCTAGCGGAGGATAGCAGGAACGTGCTAGCATTCGTAAGCTACCAGGCCCAGGGGACCCTGGGTAGGCGCCTAATGGAGGGAGAGAGGGAGATACAGATGGAGGAGAACGGCCACCTGAAGACGATAAAGGTCAATATGGAGGTGGTTAGGATAGAAGGCTTCACAGGCCACTCAACAAGGAGCGAGCTGCAAATGTATCTGAGGTACCTAAAGCCGAAGCCTAGGACTATACTCCTCAACCACGGCGAGCCCCCAGCCCTGCTGAGCCTAGCATCAGCAATAAAGACAAAGTGGAGTAGGATGGGGTTCGAGTCCCCACCGGAGGTTATAGTGCCGGAGAACCTGGAGTCCGTCAGGGTCTACCCTAGGAGTTATAAGCTCCATGCTGGTGTAGCGTATACCCCCTAACGCGCCTTAGACTAGGTAGGAGTGTTAATGAAGGCTTGGTAAAGAATTGGGCCCGGTGGGCCTCTACCTTCTCCTCTTGCGCTTCACTGGCACCGCTTTTTTGATTATAGTCCTCCTCTCGTCGGCGATCCTTAGTATTATCTCTGCGTTGCCGTTAGCCTCTATTGTTATGATCTCATCGGTAATCTGGGTGCCGCAGGCTGGGCACTTGTAGTATCTTATTAGCCTTCTGTGCCCGTTGCTGGACTTTTCTGTCTCCAGGGTGTATTCCATAGGGATCTTACATCTTGGGCATAGTACCATCTTCCCATTGCTCACCATGGTCTCCTGCACCCCTCTCCTAGGCCCTGGGCCACCCATCCCCTGCTTGGGGGAGGGCTATGGCCTTCTCTGAGGCATCCTGTTGTCTAGCTGTCCGTTGCCTGCCCCAGTCTTCATGTATAACACTACTAGCATGCCAGGCTTATAAGTGTCATACCGCCTAGCCTATTAGCCCTTAAATGCCGCTTCGCGGGCATGCGAGCCTCTTAGGGAGGCGAGGTGCGTGGATGTGGAGGACTATAAGGTAAAGGATCTTGGCCTAGCAGAGGAGGGCAGGATTCAGCTGGACTGGGCCGAGATGCACATGCCGGTTCTTGTCCGGCTGAGGGAGTCTAGGCGGGGCGAGGAGCCGCTGAAGGGGGTCAAGGTCTCCGCTGTCCTTCACGTGACCAAGGAGACGGGGGTCCTTATGAGGACCCTTAAAGCGTGGGGGGCCGAGGTGTACCTAGCCGCTAGTAACCCGCTTTCCACTCAGGATAGCGTGGCCGCTGCGCTTGTGGAGGAGGGCGTGCACGTCTATGCCTGGAGGGGCATGTCCACCGAGGAGTACTTCCAGGCAATTAGGAGGGTTGCCGAGGCTAGGCCTGACCTCGTCATAGATGACGGTGGGGATCTGCACGTCCTCCTTAACAGGGAGCTGAAGGATATAGCTAAGGGTGTCATAGGCGGCGCCGAGGAGACTACTACTGGCGTGATAAGGCTTAAGGCGCTGGAGAGAGAGGGAGAACTCCTCTATCCTGTCATAGCAGTCAACAATGCCATGACCAAGTTCATGTTCGATAACAGGTATGGTACCGGGCAGAGTACCGTGGACGGCATACTTAGGGCGACTAACATACTCCTAGCGGGCAAGGTTGCCGTGGTTGCAGGGTATGGATGGGTAGGCAGGGGCATAGCCCTCCGCCTCAGAGGCATGGGTGCTAGGGTAATCGTGACGGAGGTCGATCCTATAAGGGCTCTGGAGGCCGTCATGGACGGGTTCGACGTGATGCCAATGATTGAGGCCGCCAGAGTTGGTGACATATTCGTCACGGCTACCGGCAACAGGGACGTGATCAGGAAGGAGCATATGGAGGCAATGAAGGACGGGGCGATCCTAGCCAACTCAGGCCACTTTAACGTGGAGATCAACATAAACGACCTAGAATCCCTGGCAGAGTCGAAGAGGGTAATACGGGGTAGCGTGACAGAGTACAGGCTCAAGGATGGCAGGAGACTCTACCTGCTAGCAGAAGGTAGGCTGGTCAACCTGGTGGCAGCTGAGGGGCATCCAAGCGAGGTGATGGATATGAGCTTCTCGAACCAGGCACTAGCATTACTCTACCTGCTAGAGAATAGGGGCAAACTAGAGCCCAGGGTCTACGAGGTCCCCAGGAGCCAGGATGAGCAGGTTGCCCGCCTGAAACTAGAGTCTATGGGCATCAGGATAGACGAGCTCACAGATGAGCAGAGGAGATACCTAAGCCAGGCCTAGTATCTGATAGCGAGCACTATGCCCAATACCGCTAAGCCAGCTGCTATAGCATGCACCAGCCCCACTTTCTCCCCGCTCTCCCCAGATAACACGGCAGCTAGGACAGCCGTGTGGACAGGGAATAGGCTTATGAAGACCAACGCCTCCACCACGGGGACCATGCTCAACGCAGTGTACCTGAATAGCTGTGCGGATGTGACAACTAGCGCTGAGATGACTGCTAGGGCCATCCCCTTACTAGGCAGCCCACCCGGCTTATAGGATCTCCCAACCATGGCTAGTGGTACTGGTATAGCCGCGGTGTAGGATATCGCCGCGCCCAGTATGGGTGATCCGCTCGAGGCTCCCGCGTATCTGACTGCTACTGATGATATGGAGAAGATCAATGTTGCGGCCAGGCCAGCCGCCAGCCCCTTCCTCCTGCTAACACCCTGGAGTGGAGTGCCCGAGGGCTTGTCCGCTGCCAGGAATACCGCTAGTGCAACTAGGATAGCACCCGCTACCTTGCCTATTGTTAGGTCCTCACCTAGGAGTAGCCAGGCTAGGAAGCTGCTGATTACTATGACCGGTGATACTATGACTGCCGCGCTGCTGGCTCCGAGTCCTGTTATAGCAGTGTAGAAGAGGTAGCGCGCCACTCCGAAGTGTATTAGGCCTATCGCTGCGAAGATCAGTGCTGGCTCTGGGGGTGGTATCTGCTCTCCTACCAGGATTCCCGTCAGCCATAGGTATGGCGCGCCTACGAGTAGGCTGACTAGGACTAGCATACCCCTCTCCACGTGTTTAGACGCCATCCTGGTCAGCACGTCGCTTAGCGCGAAGCTGAATCCCGATGCAAATGCCAGCAGGTAGCCTAGCTCCACCCTTGCGCCCCTGCACCCTATACATCTAAACCCGATATATAACCGGTCCTGGCTCTACCCTATAACCCTCAGCACCGCCATAGATACCATGGGAGGCAGGCATGGCCAGGGTCGAGTCGACTAGTATTAGCGTGCCAACCTCTTCAAGGTTCCAGCTAGTGGACGTTACAGTCAGGATACAGGAGTGGCTGTCCACGGTCAATGCTGGCGATGGCATGCTACTCGTCTACAGCCCACATACGACGGCGGGAGTTATAGTGAATGAGGCCGAGCCAGGCCTAATGGAGGATATACTAGACCTCCTACGCGAGATAACAAGGCCCGGGGGAGGATGGAGGCATAATAGGATAGATGACAACGCCCATGCACACCTAGCCCAGGTCCTAGTAGGCAATAGCAGGGTGATCCCGGTAGCCAGGGGCTCGCTTGTGCTTGGCACCTGGCAGCGTGTGATGCTTCTGGAGATGGATGGGCCTAGGAGTAGGAGGCTCAACCTAGTCTATATAGGCTCCTAGCCACCCGGCCTCCAGTGGGATGACGATCACCCCGAACAGGGCGTCTGGGACCCTATCTAGTAGGGGATGACCTGGTGGCGGCTGCCTGACCTGTCCATCCGAGAGGGGTATAGTAGTGGAGGAGCCAGTGTTCCCCTACAAGGAGTTCAGGACTGGCCAGAGGGAGCTGGCGGAGGCTGTGGCCAGGACCGTTAGTAGAGGGGGCGTGCTTGCCGTAAGGGCCCCTACAGGCTTCGGGAAGACCGCTGCGGTCATCTACGGCCACCTCCTGGCCAAGGCAGGTAAGGTCCTCTTCCTTGTCAGGACGGTTAACGAGGTTGAGCCGGTTGCCAGGGAGTTGAGGAGGTTTGGCGTGGGCTATACTGTCCTGGTCTCGCCTCGGAGGACATGCCCCCTGCTCCGTGGGGCTCCTGGCCATGTGCCTGCGGAGGACTTCTGGGAGAATTGTAGAATAGCTAGGCTACGTGGGGCCTGCCCCTACTATATGGAGGTCGAGTCCATAGACCCTAGTATGGCTTCATCGATCCTCTCCAGTGGTTCTAGCTCCTTATCAGGCCTTAGACTCATAGGTTCCAAGCTAGGTGCGTGCCCCTTCTTCACAGCTAGGAGGCTGATTAAGGATGTTGACTTCATCATAGCTACCTACCCATACTTCTTTAAGAAGGAGTTGTTCGACTATGCAGTGGCTGAGATGGGCGTGTCTTACGGGGATCTCAGTGTTGTGATCGACGAGGCTCACTCTATACTCTCGATCCACTCAATAACCGAGAGGAGCCTTACCCTAGAGATGCTGGAGAGGGCTGTTGAGGAGGTTAAGACTAGGGTACCCGAGTATGAGGATGTTGTAGAGAGCCTGGACTCTCTTAAAGGCGTCATAACGAGCCTAGCTAGGAGGCGCGTCAGGGGGCTTAGGCTGGTTGAGAAGGAGATCGTGCTAGATGCTCTGGGAGACTACCAGCTTATACTTGACGCCGCGGAGGAGTCACGGTTTAGGGCTGCCAGTGAGGCGCTTGCCAGCGGCGATGCATCCAGTGTGGTATCGGTAAGGAGCCCCCTGTACTCTGTATCATTGTGGATCGAGACCGTTGTGCTGGACGATTCTAGGGTGTTCTATAGCGGTGAGGGGAGACCCTCTCTACTAGCCACCCTTCTTGACCCCGCTTTGATAGCTAGGGATCCCCTAGAGTCTGTACATAGCGCTGTGTTGATGAGTGGCACTCTTCCTCCCCATGGGTTCCTGAGTAGGATAGTTGGGCTCAGGAGGGATATAGAGTATCTGGACCTATCCATGGCTAGTAGGGCGGAGAGGGGGGCTGTATATACTGCTGTGGCTTCTGATGTCTCGACTAGGTATGTGGAGAGGAATAGGGTTACATACTCTAGGATAGCCTCCTACATCAAC